>JAYTHM010000432.1:0-11487 GCA_043732645.1 Frankiales bacterium | reverse complement strand
TCCTTTTCCCCCCGATGCCCACGAAGGTGTCGCTGGGCACGCCAGCGCGCCCGGCCTGGGTCGCACTGGCCTCCACCTCGGCAGCCATGCTCCCACGCTGGACCCGTCGGCTCTACCGGCTGCCGGGCCTGCCCACGAGCGACCTGGGTGCGACCGCGGCCGGCCGCGCGCTACGGACCACGCTGATGGCTCTGCCTCCAGGGGTCCGCAACGGTCCGCATCTCAAAGCGGCGCAGGCCCGTCTCGCGGGCTGACTGCTCGCCTGCGCCGTAGGTCAGGTGGTGACGATCGACGCTGACCTGCCCACGACCGGCAGGACGGTGCTGGCATCGGTGGTCTGGGGGTGGGGCAGAGGGCCGGCCTGCGTTTCCCCAACGAGGTCGAGCCCCGCCGCTGGATCGAGCTCGCCCTGACGGCCTGAAGCCCGCCTCGCCATGTCGTTCGCGCACCTGGCACCCCGTGCGGGACAGTGCCGCTGTGACTGAGCTGACACAGGGCCCCGGCTGGACCCTGCGTCCCTGCCGACCCGAGGATGGCGAGATCGTCCTGGGACTGTTCCACGCCCTCGATGTCGTCGAGTTCGGCGCCGAGGAGGCAGAGCTGGCCGACGTGACGTCCACCCTGCAGAGCTCGGGACGGTGCTGGCTTGCCGTGGCTGACAGGACCGCCGTTGGCTTTTGCCACACCCAGTCCAGTGGCGAGTGCGACACCGTGGTGGACCCTGCGTTCGACGCCGCACTGCGTCCCGCTCTGATCAGGCAGGTCATCAAGGACGGGCGGTCCCTCGGAGCCGGGGCGCTCGAGCACTGGGCAGGCGTAGGCATGCGCCTGACCGGTCCGGCCCTCGAGCCCTTCGGCTTCCGGCACGCCCGCAGCAGTTGGGAGCTGCGTCAAGACAGCACAGACCTGCCCGCACCCACGTGGCCGGACGGTATCGCGCTGACGCCCTTCGACCAGGAACAAGCGGAGCAGGTCTGGGCTCTTGTCACCCGCGCCTTCGCCGGTGGCGGCTTCAGCCACGAGCGTCCGCTGCCGGAGTGGACCCGGCTGTTCCTGGACGACGCCACGGACGTGCTGTGCGCCCGTCGGGACGGCGTCCTGGTCGGGACCGCGATCCTCAGCACCCGAATGCAGGACGCCCACGTCCGCCAGCTCGCCGTGGCCGACAGCGTGCGCGGGCTCGGGCTCGGGCGGGCGTTGCTGCTCGAGGCCTTCGCCCGAGCGGCGGCGGCCGGCCGGCCCGGAACCAGCCTCGGGGTCGACGGTGCCAACGACGACGCGCGCAGGCTGTACGACAGTGTCGGGATGACCGTCGTCCGGGAGTACTGGCGCTGGGACCTCGACCTGTGATGCACGCCTGGCCGCTGCACGCTCTGGTCCTGTCGACCCCGACGCTGACCCTGCGGGGCATGACCGAGCGGGACGCGCTGGCCGTAGCAGGCATCGCGCCACAGGACCTGGAGCACGACCCGCGGTTCCCCGAGCTGACGTCCGCCCAGAAGTCACTGCGGTCCTACTGGCAGGCGCAGGGGCAGTGGTCGGCGGATGACTGGGTGCTCCAGCTGGCCGTGGTCATCGACGGGGAGCCGGTGGGGCTCCAAGCACTCGAGGGCAAGGACTTCGCGGTCCGGCGTACCGTCGACAGCTACTCGTGGCTGGTGCCGTCGGTGCGCGGAAAGGGCGTCGGGAAGCGGATGCGCGCGGCCGTCCTCGAGCTCGCCTTCGCCCACCTAGGGGCCCAGGTCGCCGTCAGCGAGGCCTGGGAGGACAACGCCGCCTCGCTGGGTGTCTCGCGGTCGCTGGGCTACCGCGACAATGGCCTCGACATCCACCGCCGCGACGGCGGCCCCGGGCGGATGCAGCGGCTGTTACTGGAGCGCGCTGACTGGCAGGCACCGGAGCCGGTGACCGTGGCAGGCCTGGAAGCCTGCCTTCCGCTGCTCGGGATCAGTCCTGGTCCGGACCAGTCCGCTCCTGCGCCAGCCCGGCCCACGGCTTCCTGACGCCACCGGAGGCGGCGAGCCCCTCCGGGCATTGCCGGGCAAAGTCGCACCAACCGCACCGGCTGGAGGGACGGGGCGGGAACAACTCCTGCGCCGAGCCACCGGTGGCGAGCTCCTCGGTCGCGGCGCGGACCTCCGAGGCGACCACCTCTGCCCGGCCGACGTGCCGCTGCAGGCTCTGCGGCGTGTGGTCCCAGGCAAGCATCGTGCCCGTCGGCAGGTGGTGCAGCTCGACCCGTGTGCAGTCCCGACGAAGCGTCCGTGCGCAGGCCAGGGCGTAGAGCGCGAGGGCGAGCGACCCGCGGGCGTCGTCGGTCGTGAGCTCCGACCGGCCGGTCTTGTAGTCGACGACCACGAGCTCATCACCCCGCCGGTCCACCCGGTCGACGCGGCCGCTGACGGCGAGCACCGCAGTGCGGAACGCGGTGGTGCGCTCGACGCCAACCGGGTCCTGCGTGGGGTCCAGCCCGTCGGCGTACCGCTTGACCATGTCCCCCGCGTAGCCCTTCCACCGGTGGGCCTGAGCATCGTCCCGGAAGCCGTCGGTCTGCCAGGCGCGGTCGAGCAGGGCACGGGCCGCCGGACCCGTCCGACGTTCTTGCGGCAGGTCCCACCAGCGAGCCAGAGCCAGGTGGGCGACGGCGCCGACCGTGTTGTGCGCCCAGGCAGGGCCGCGCGGCGGCGAGGGTCGGTCGAGGTAGGTGAACCGGTAGCGCCGCGGGCAGTCCTGCCACGTCGTCAGCCTTGAGGGTGTGCACGAGAAGAGCCGGGTCGGCATGCCCTCAAGGCCCAGCTGCATCATCGGACCATCCTGCCCGACCGCACCGACACCGACGGGCGCCCCCTAGACCGCGCCGGCCCTGTGGACAGCGGGGCAACGCGACTTGCGGTCAGGAGGCCCTGACGAAACCGATGACGCTGTTGGCGATCAGCTGGACGGCGATCGCCGACAGCAGCAGCCCCGAGACGCGGGTCAGCAGCACGATGCCCGGCTCCCGGATGATCTGGGTGATCGTGACGCTGAAGAACAGCGACAGGAACACGAGCAGGTGCACGGCGATGATGCCCGCGGCGATGGCCAACCGGTCGCCCACGCCGTGCGACTGCTGCACGAACACGATGGTCGCGACGATGGTTCCGGGGCCGGCAAGCAGCGGTGTGCCGAGCGGCACCAGGGCGACGTTGACGTTGTCGACCTCGCTCGGGTCGTCCTGCTTGTCGGTCAGCAGCTCCAGCGCCACGATCGTCAGCAGCAGCCCGCCGGCCCCGTGCAGGGCCGGGATCCCGATGCCCAGGTAGGTGAGGATCTGCTAGCCGAGGAGCGCGAACAGCGAGATCACCGCCAGCGACACAAGCACCGCCTGCCAGCCGGGCTTGCGCCGCTTGGTGTTCGTACGGCCGGCCGTCAGGCCGAGCAACAGCGGGACGTTGCCGAGTGGGTCCATGATCACCGCGAGGGTCACGAACACCGCACCGAAGACGTCGAGGTCAAACCAACTCACAGGACAGCTGTCCCGGTCGCGGGGGCTAGCAGTGCGTCGTACACGTCGGGGTGGGTGAGGTTCTGACCGAGCCCGACCGTCTTGTTGGCGCCGTGGAAGTCGCTGGAGCCGGTGGTCAGCAAGCCCAGTCCGGCGGCCACACCGCGCAGGTGGGCGCGGGCCTCGGGAGTGTGGTCGGGGTGGTCGACCTCGAGCCCGGCCAGGCCGGCCGCGGCCATGTCGGCGATGACAGCGTCAGAGACGGTGCGCCCACGCGAGGCCGCCCCGGGATGGGCGAAGACAGTGACCCCGCCGGCGGCGCGCACCAGCGCGATGGCTTCGAGCACGTCCAGCTCGAGCTTGGCTCCCCAGTAGCGCCCATGGGTCCCGATCCACTCCGGCGTGAACGCGTCGGCGACGCTTCCCACCAGGCCACTGTCGACCAGCGCCTGCGCGATGTGCGGCCGTCCTACGGTGCCGAGCGCGAGCTCGCGGACCTGCTCCCAGGTGATGGGCACGCCGTCCGCCACAAGAAACCGCACCATCTGCTCGGCCCGACTCACCCGGCTGGCCCGGAGCTGGGCCATCATCTGCTGCAGCGGCCCGTACGTGGGGTCGAAGAGGTAGCCCAGCAGGTGCAGGCTTATGCCCTCGCGGCTACACGACAGCTCGACCCCGCGAATGAGGGACAACCCGTCCGGCAGGGCGTCCGCGGCGCGGTCCCAGCCCTGCGTGGTGTCGTGGTCGGTCAGCGCGAGGACCTGAAGCCCGGCCTCGGCGGCCTCCCGCACGAGGACCTCCGGCGGCGTGGTGCCGTCGGAGGCGGTCGTGTGTGTGTGAAGGTCGATCCGTGGGCTGGGCACTCGGGCAAGGCTAGCGGTCAGGGCAGGCGCGGCGAGGGCGCTCCCACGGGCAGCTCGTGTGCCTCGTGACGCAGGTCATGGAGCTCAACGTGCTCAAGCAGGACGAGCTCGGCTGCCGGTGGCCACAGCACGGCCCAGAGCCACACGCCCAAGGCTTCGCCCACGAAGGCGACCCGGTCGGCCGCGGAGTCGCAGCGCCAGAGCGGTGTGGGGTGGCCGGCGGCCAGGATCTTCGCGTCGGGGGCCCTGTCCAGCACGACGCCAGGGTCGAACCCGTCGATCCCCGCGGCGCGTGCGCCCAGGCCGACGCCGGGCTCCTCGGCGACGAGCAGCAGGTCTGCGGGACCTCCGGTTGGCGACGGTCCGGACAGTGCCAGGACGGTCGCCGTCGCGCCGGTCCGCTCGTCACCGCACGAGCCGAGGCCGCCGGTGGTCCACTGCGGTAGCAGCGGCACCGGAGCCCACAACGGCACCCGGGATTGTCCCGTCACATGACTGAGCGCCTCCATGCGCGAAGGTGTGTACGGGTGGACTCGACCGTGCCGGTCGCAGACCCAGTCACTGGACATCAAGCCAGGGGCGCGCACCACCCCAGAGCATCGCGGGCACGTCGGGGCGACCGTCATGCCTCGACGGTGCGCCCCCCTGCCCGTCCAGGTCAAGAGCCGGGGCGGACAGGTCAGAGCAGCGGGTCGCGCTCCACGACGCGGCGCCGGCGTCCCGGGCCCGCGATGAGCGCGAGGACAGCGAGCAGGACGACGAGGGCGGTCAGACCGAGGACCATGACCGCCGATGACCGCCCAGGACCGCCCATGACCGCTTTGCACCTGCCTACTCCTGGAGGGTCGGCCGGCCGGGCTGCTCGCCGCCGCGCGCCTCGAGGTAGCTGTTTTTGGGCACCATGACCTTGCGACGGAAGATGCACACCAGGACGCCGTCCTGGTTGTACCCCTTGGTCTCGACGTAGACGATGCCGCGGTCGTCCTTTGACTTGGACTCGGTCTTGTCGAGGACCTCGGTCTGGCCGTAGATCGTGTCGCCGTGGAACGTCGGGAAGACGTGCTTGAGCGACTCGACCTCGAGGTTGGCGATGGCCTTGCCGGAGACGTCCGCGACGGACATGCCGAGCAGCAGTGAGTAGACGTAGTTCCCGACGACGACGTTCTTGCCCTGCGGCGTGGTGGTCGCGTAGTTGGCGTCTAGGTGCAGCGGGTGGTGGTTCATGGTCAGCAGGCAGAACAGGTGGTCGTCGTACTCGGTCACGGTCTTGCCTGGCCAGTGCTTGTAGACCGCACCGACCTCGAACTCCTCAAAGCTGCGGCCAAACTGCACTGCGCACTCCTGTACGTCGGGACGTGGGTACGTCGCTCTCGTGGCCCCGGTCATCCGGTGGCACCTTCCCCGGGGCAGTCTCCCAGGGTGAGCGCGGTCACGACCAACCCGGCGACCGTCCTGTCCACGTCACCGGCGGGCCGTGGCCGAGTGCGTCGGCGACATGCACCCGGCTCCCCCGTGGCCACAGCTGCACGTACACGCGAAAGGTGACGTCGCCGTCGCCCACCCGCTCCGGCTCCAGGCTCACCCGGGCCAGGCGCGCGTCGTCGGTGGCGTTGCGGCCGGCCCTCACCATGAGGGCGTCGACGGCCCTGCGCTCGGCCGGGTCGACGTACTGCCAGACGACGCTGTGCCACACGACCGTCGTCATCGCGCTGGGGAGTTCGGCGAGCTCGCGGCTGAGGAAGTCCAGCGCCCCCTCGGCGGTCACCGAGGCCGGCACGCGGTCGGCGACCTGCAGGGCACCACGCAGCCGCTCGAGCCGGTCGACTTGGTCGCCCCAAACGTAGGAGGTCAGGGTAAGGCGACCTTCCGTCGTACCGGGGTCGATAGGTTTGGGGTCACATCCCTTGCGCAGCAGCACTTCTACAGGTTGACGGGCGACAGGGAAGGGCCGTTCCCACGGGCGGACCAGTCGAACCGGGCTGGCCGCGTCGCCGAGGACCTGCCCGTCCGCAAGCTCGTAGGCGAAGGCGTCACAGCGCAGGTTCAGCCCGGCGGAAGCCCCGACCTCGAGCAGCCGGATCGGCCCGCCCAGAAGCTGGAGGGCGCCGTACAGGGCTGCTGAGCGACCCACCTCGTTGGTCTGGACCGGGTGCGTGACCAGCTCCCGGAGCTCGTCTAGGTTGTCCCGGATCGCACGCTCGGCAACGGGCCAGACCTCCTCCACCAAAGCAGTACCCCCCACGCTGGGGTAGTGCAGGGCGAGCTCGGGGGCCTTGCGCTCCAGGACGAGCCGGTGCAGCGAGCCGGCCAGGCGCAGCGACGGCACCGAGCCGGGCGGCTCGTCGGCGTGCCGGCCAAGCAGGTCGGCGACGACCCCACCGGCCGCGAGGTCGCCCGCGGCCCCCTCGAGCAGCGCCCCCGTGAGTGGGCTGCCGTTACCGCGGCACTGGACGGCCTGCCGGCGCAGCTGCTCCTCCAGGTCGTTCACGACAGGGTCCTCACGACAGGGTCCTCACGACAGGTCTGCCTCGGGCCGGCGGGCGTCGCGCAGGTCACGTCCCTGGGCGAGCCAACGCTCCTGAAGCGCCTCCGCGCCGTTGGCCCGCTTCCAGGCCGCCTCGTTGGGCGTCATCGGCAGGAGGGGCAGGAACCGCACCGGCTGCTGACCCTCCAGAAGGAGGTCGGCAACCAGGCCGCCGGGCTCGCCGACCAGGACGGCGGTGAACCGGCTGCCGTCCCAGAGCGGCTCACCCAGGTCGAGCCCGGCCCCCGGCGCCAGGACGACACCCTCGATCGTAGGGCTCGCGGCCAGCGTTGCGAGCCGGCGCAGCACCGTGTCGTGAGGGGCGTGCACCGAGAGGACCAGCTCGGCGCGAGGCCCATCCTGGGCGACCAGGTCACTGCCGGGGTCGCCCATGGGGGCGCGGGCCATGCCGAGGGTGACGTAGCGGGTGAGCCCCTCGCCGTCGGGGCCGAAGCGGAGCACGTCCACCGGATCGGCACCCAGGAAGGACACCGAGGCCCGGCCGTTCGGCTCGCCGAGGGCCGTCAGCAGGTGCGCCTCGACGACAAGCAGCACACCGTCCCCCGTCACCTGGCTAACCTAGCTCCCGTGCCCAGCAGGAGATCCGGAGCCGATTGCGGAAGGCGACTCGACCAGCGCGGCGCTCACGCCCCGGTGCCGGAACCCGAGCCTTGTCACAAAGCAGGTCAGCGCCCAGAGCGTGTCGTCGTCCCGGTCCTTGTCCCGCCGCTTCCAGGACACCGGTGACCGTCCTGTCAACACCTGCGGGTAGCTGGTCTGAGCAGCAACAGCGCAGCAACCGGCAGGGTCGCTCCCGACGTACGCGACCAGGCCGCTCATGACGGGCGACCACGGCTGATCGCACCGGGTCTGCGAGCGCAGCATCGCGGCCCGCTCCTGCACAGGCGGAGCGGTCCACTGGGCCTGGCCGACCGTGAACCGCTGGCACTGGCAACGGCTCGGGTCGCCCTCGCCCAAGACCAGCTGAAGGTCCTCCCACGACGCCTCGTTGGCCGGGACCACCCGGATCACGTTCTCGCCCACGGGCACCACCCTTTCAAGGCTTGGCCCAGGTCGTTCAGGGCAGGCTGGTGACATGTGGCTGCCGACGACGTCCCTCACCGTGCGCGCCACCGGTACCGCCTCCCCCGCACAGTCCTACCCAGCGGTACGTCGAGCTCGACCGCTGGGTGACCTGGTCCCCTCAGGTGCACCGCGTCGAGTCCGACGGGAAGCGGCTGCATCCCGGGCTGACCGGGCGGGTCGTCGGGCCGCTCGGCGTCAGCGCCAGGTTCTGGGTGACGGACGTGCAGGACCGTGAGTGGACGTGGGAGGTGTCGCTTTCCGCGGGCCAGGGCATGGTCCTGCGGCACGTCGTGCTCGAGCATCCGCGCGGCTCCCAGACCGAGCTTCACCTGAGAGGTCCGGCTCCCCTGGTGGTCGGCTACGCCGTACCCGCCCGTGTGGCGCTGCACCGCCTGGTCTCCGGACCCCACTGAGGCCGGCCCCCTGGGACCGGCCTCAGGGTGGGTCAGCCGCCGAGCTGGACCAGCGCCTGGGCTGCGGCGAAGTTCTTGTTCTTGCCAAGGTCGGCGACGGTCTTGATGTTGAACGCCTTCTGCAGCAGCTCACCATCAGCCTCGGTCACGCCGGCGAGGGCGCTGACCGGGGCCGCGTGAGCACCTCAGCGAGGGTGCTGTTCTCATAGGACTTGTCGAGGATCTTGTCGAGGTCGGCAGAAACGGGCACGAAGGGCCTCCAGAGAACGTTGGGGTCAGTAGCGACCCCCGCCTTCGCACGCAGCGCCGCCCCTCCCGCCTTTGGCTCAGATCCACATGGTGGGGGCCGGGTGGATGTGCGCCAAAGCAGGCGACGGGGGTGAGTCCGCCTCGACCCGGCGGGTACGCCGCCCGGCCAGCAGCAGGAACAGCCCGAGCAGGACCAGTCCAAGGCCCATCACCACCCGGTGATCGACTCAGCGGCGGCGACGGGTGGCGGTAAAGCTGGCTGCCGTGTCCGGGGGAGGGTCGTTCGTGTCGTTGTCGACGAGCCCGGCGATCTCCAGCCCAGTCTCGTCGCAGGAGAGCATCGGGTCGTCGTCCGCGGCGCTTCCGGTCGTACCTCTCGCTGACGGGTGTGAACCTGAGCTCGGTCCCTTTACGATCCGTGCCGTGCGAGCAACGTTGCGTAGGGCTGGCCTGCGAAGTGGGCAGACGTCAGCCTCGAGTAGGCAACGGCGACGATGCCGCAGTGGAACTCCGCCGGTTCCATGAGCGGTGAGCCCGACACCGTATGCCCTCGCCGACAAGCGCGTTGCCAGAGGCGCCCTGCTCATGGCCGTTGGATCACCCCTTGAGTTCCACCACGTCCGCATCCCCAGGGTTTACTTCCAACGGAAATGGACGAAGACCCGGCCGAAGTTGTGGGAGTCCTTCTCAACCCGGTGGTGTAGCGCCCTGACTTCCTTCTGGTCCAGGAAGCGCAGCACATGCTTCTTCAACTGGCCCGATCCCTTGCCGGGGATGATCTCCACCAGCGGTGCCTTCTTCGCTACCGCCTCGGCCATGATGTCGCGAAGTGCCTTGTCGATGTCGGCCCCGCGGTTGTAGATCTCATGCAGGTCTAGCTTCAACTTCACCTGGTCAGTATCCACTACGCCCCCGGGTAGTCATCCCCATCCCGCTGCGAGATGTTGGCTGCGAGGATGTTCGCGTGATCCGCCACCTGGCCCAAGACGCCGTTCGCTAGGTCCGCGAACGGATGACCTGAGGGGTTTGACGGCAGGTCGAGTAGCCAAGGAGGCTGGCATGCCATCGGTGAGTGTGATCGTGTTCGACGTCAACGAGACGCTGTCCGATCTTCAGCCCATGGCGCAGCGGTTCACCGACATCGGGCTGTCGGCGCATCTCGCTCAGACATGGTTCGCGCAGGTGCTGCGTGACGGCTTCGCGTTGGCTGCCGCCGGCGGCTCGGCGACGTTCTCGACCATCGCCGAGGGGGTGCTGCGCAGCCTGTTCTTCCAGCACCCTCCCAACTGGGAACCGGACGAGGCCGTGCGGCACGTGCTCGACGGCTTCTCGTCGCTGCAGGTCCATCCCGACGTGCCCGCGGGTGTCCGTGCCCTCGCTGACGGCGGCCTGCGCCAGGTGACGCTGAGCAACGGCGCCACGCGTGTCGCTGACACGCTGCTTACGAACGCCGGTGTCCGCCAGCACCTTGAGAGTCTGTTCAGTGTTGAGGCCGCCGGCCGCTGGAAGCCGGCCCCCGAGTCATATGCCTACGCCGCCCGGCAGTGCGCAGTGCCGCTCTCGGAGCTGATGCTCGTCGCGGTGCACCCCTGGGACATTCATGGCGCCGCCCGCGCGGGACTGCAGACCGCGTGGATCGACCGCTCCGGCGTAGCTGCGTACCCGTCGTACCTCAGCCAACCTGACCTCACGGTGTCAGGCGTCGAGGACCTGGCGCGCAGGGTCGTTGGCCACGAGCCAACTCCTACCTGACCCCGTTCGGGTCCCCGCGATCAGCCCTTGAGCTGGTTGGTGCTTTCTCGGTCTGTGACCTGCGGTTATGCCCGCTCAGTCCGCAGGGAGTCCGCAACAGGCGGAACGCGGTCGTGTCAGCGCAGGGCCGTCCACCATGGACTGGACCCCGCCGGGACCCTCTTCGGTCAGCTGGCAGGACGAGATTACCGAGGCGCTGCGCGAGATACCCGGACTGAGCCAGCGAGGTCTAGACAAGGCCTTGATGAGCTTCAGGAGGCCTAAGGCGATGCGCGATGTGGCCGAAGCCGGAGCGATCGTCAACACCGGTGGCACGAGATCCCCGGCATGGCACGTGGCTGAGTAGTTTGGGCGGGTGCGCCAGTGCGCCCTATAAAAAGTGCTGGCGCACCCTGAGCCCGCTACCAGAGCGAAGGTCCCGACTGAGCATGGTTCCTGCTTGAAGGAACTCCATGGCTTGGGTGGTCGAATAGGTCGATCGGGCTGTGAGGCTGACTTACCGATGGAGTCCCGAGCCCTATGGGATCGTGCGGCCGTGATGATCGGGGCGTGAAACCTTAAAGGCCGCCTGCAACTTCGATGCCGGCTGACGCAGGTGGGTGCGACCGGGTCAGATCCGGCAGGCCACATCCGCAAAGGCAACAGCGCGTTCTGCGATGGGCACCTCGTTCCAGTCGTCGATCGGCACGTTCAGTTGCAACGACGACTGGTCTGCGAGTTCGGGGGGCTTTACAGTCCAGGCGAAGTTAGACACCGACTGGTTGAACGTCGACGTCACGAGCGTCAGGTTGCCCATCCGGTGTACTGCCGCGTCTCGCTGGGCTTCGGCCAGCACTCGAGCGGCGTCATCGTCTGTGAGGCTTTTTGGCAGCAGCCAGTGGTCTGTTCAGCCTTCGGGCATGAGGTGCTCGATCTGGAGGTGGGCCGGCCTGGCGGCCGACGGGGCTGGGGTCGCTGCTGATCGGGGCCGCTTTCGTAAGCCTGGCGGTGGCCGCAAGCCCCTGACGGTGACTGACTGGGCTGATGGGCGCGTTGGAAGCCCTGGTCGATCCACAGACCCGCAGGGGACTCGATGTCAGCGTTGCGGTGGACGACGACGTCGACCACCGAACCTGG
>JAYTHM010000431.1:0-3571 GCA_043732645.1 Frankiales bacterium | reverse complement strand
GCCGGTAGCAGCTCCTGGCCCCTGTGCGGTCGGTACCTCTGACTGACGGCCTGCTGACCGCTCCTGACATACGACGGTTGGCAGCCCACCTGGACCTGCGTCCGACGAAGGCGCTCGGACAGAACTTCGTCATCGACCCCAACCCCGTCCGGCGCCTGGTGCGCACGGCCGGTGTCGGGGTCGATGACGTGGTTGTGGAGGTGGGTCCCGGCTTGGGCTCGCTCACTCTGGGTCTGCTCAAGCAGGCGCAACGGGTGGTTGCCGTTGAGATCGACCCCCGGCTGGCGGCGCTGCTCCCCGACACGGTCCGGGAGCGGGCGCCGCAGCGCAGCGACAGGCTCGAGGTCGTCCTGCAGGACGCGCTGACCCTTGAGGGCGTGCCCGGCCCGCCACCGACGGCGTTCGTCGCAAACTTGCCCTACAACGTCGCCGTTCCCGTGCTGCTGCGGCTGCTGGAGAAGCTTCCGTCGCTGCAGAAGGGGCTGGTGATGGTGCAGGCCGAGGTCGCCGAGCGGCTAGCGGCCGGCCCCGGCTCGAAGACCTACGGCATCCCCTCGGTCAAGGCCGCGTGGTACGCCGAGGTCTCCAAGGCCGGGTCGATCGGACGCAACGTCTTCTGGCCCGCTCCGAACGTTGACAGCGCCCTGGTGGCCTTCACCCGCCGCGAGCCGCCGGGCGCGGACCGGGTCGCGACGTTCGCCGCGATCGACGCGGCCTTCGCCCAGCGCCGCAAGACGCTCCGGGCAGCCCTGGCCGGCTGGGCCGGGTCGCCGGTCGCGGCCGAGGCGCGCCTAAGGGCCGCGGGCATCGACCCCGCCGCGCGCGGTGAGACCCTCACGGTCGAGGACTTCGCCCGCCTCGCCTCCACGTAGGCTGGGGTGGTGCGCACAGCGGTCAAGTCGGTGACCGTCCGCGCCCCCGCCAAGGTCAACCTCCACCTGTCCGTAGGGATGCAGCGCGGCGACGGCTTCCACGACCTGACGACGATCTTTCAGGCGCTTTCCCTCTACGACGAGCTCACGCTGACCGCCTCCGCCGGCCTGACGGTGACGGTGGAGGGCGAGGGGGCCTCCGACGTACCGCTGGACCACAGCAACCTGGCCGCACGAGCTGTGTTGGCGCTTGCCACGCGCAGCGGACACGCGCCGGACGTCGGTGTGCGGATCCGCAAGGGCATCCCGGTCGCCGGTGGCTGCGCGGGCGGCTCCGCCGACGCGGCGGCCGCGTTGGTGGCCTGCGACGCCCTGTGGGGGCTCGGGATGTCGCGCGAGGAGCTCGCCGAGGTCGGCGCGGAGCTCGGCAGCGATGTGCCGTTCTCGCTGCACGGCGGCACCGCCCTCGGCACCGGGCGGGGGGAGCGGCTCACCCCCGTCCTTGGCGCCGGCACCTACTCGTGGGTCCTGGCGCTGGCTCAGGGCGGCCTGTCGACCCAGGCGGTCTACGCCGAGCTCGACCGGCAGCGCGAGCACGGCCCCCTGTCGGTTGTCGGTGACCCCGCCGAGGTCCTCGCCGCGCTGCGACTGGGGTCCGCCGACGCCCTCGGCCGCGTTCTGTCGAACGACCTGCAGGCCCCGGCGCTGGCCCTTAAGCCGGACCTGGGCCGGTTGCTCACCTGCGGAGCGGACCTCGGCGCCCTCGGTGGCGTCGTGTCCGGCTCCGGTCCGACCGTCGCGTTCCTTGCCCGCGACACCTCCCATGCCACCGGGCTCGCTGCTGCCCTCGCGGGCCACGGCGTCTGCCGCACCGTGCGCGTCGCCGAAAGTCCCGTGCCCGGCGCCCGCCTCCACAGGACGGACTGAGCCATCGCCACCAACCTGATCAACCTCGAAGAGGTGACCGTCGCCCACGGCACCAAGCTGCTTCTCGACAAGGTCTCGCTCGGTGTGTCCGACAACGACCGGATCGGGGTCGTAGGTCGCAACGGCGGCGGCAAGACGACCCTGCTGAAGACCCTTGTCAAAACCGAGGAGCCGCACTCCGGTCGGGTCACCCACGCCGGTGGCCTGCGCATCGGCGTCCTCACCCAGGACGTGCGGCTCGATGTGTGGCTCACCGCGCATCAGGCGATCCTCGGCGACACCGCCGAGCACACCTGGGCCGGTGACGCGAAGGTCCGTGCCGTCCTCGACGGCCTCGGCCTGCACGAGGTCGGCCTCGACGCCGTCGTTGGGAGCATGTCCGGTGGCGAGCGCCGCCGAGTCGCCCTCGCGGCGCTGCTGATCGGCGAGTGGGACCTGATCGTGCTCGATGAGCCGACCAACCACCTCGATGTCGAGGGCGTGTCCTGGCTCGCGGCGTTCCTGAAGAAGCGCCGAGGAGCGCACCTAGTCGTCACCCACGACCGGTGGTTCCTCGACGAGGTCAACGAGACGACCTGGGAGGTTCACGACGGCGTCGTCGACTCCTACGACGGCGGCTACTCCTCGTACGTGCTGGCCCGCGCGGAGCGGGACCGGATGGCCGGCACCGCGGAGCAAAAGCGTCTGCAGCTGGCCAAGAAGGAGCTCGCCTGGCTGCGCCGGGGCCCGCCTGCCCGCACCAGCAAGCCCAAGTTCCGGATCGACGCTGCCAACGCGCTGATCGCCGACGAGCCCCCGGCCCGGGACGAGATCGCTTTGCAGCGGTTCGCGACGGCCCGGCTCGGAAAGCAGGTCTACGACGTCGAGGACGTGTCGCTGTCCTTTGGTGACCGCGTGCTGTTCGACCACGTCACCTGGCGGGTGGGTCCGGGCGACCGCGTCGGGATCGTGGGCGTCAACGGTGCCGGCAAGTCGACCCTGCTCAAGATGCTGATGGACCAGGTCCATCCGGCGTCCGGCACGGTCAAGGTCGGCCAGACCGTCAAGGTCGCCTACCTGTCTCAGGAGGTCGCCGAGCTCGACCCGATGCTGCGTGTCCTCGAGGCTGTCGAGCAGGTCGCCAAGCAGGTCGACCTCGGTGGCAAGCCGGTCGGCGCGTCGTCGCTGTGCGACCGGTTCGGCTTCACCGGCAACGCCCAGTGGACCCGTGTCGGTGACCTGTCCGGAGGCGAGCGCCGTCGCCTGCAGCTGCTGCGCCTTCTCATGGGTGAGCCCAACGTGCTGCTGCTCGACGAGCCGACGAACGACCTCGACATCGACACCCTCAACGCGCTCGAGGACGTCCTCGACGGCTGGCCCGGCACGCTCTTGGTCGTCAGCCACGACCGGTACTTCCTCGAGCGGACCACGACGGTCACCTCGTCCCTGATGGGCGACGGCACCATCAAGGCCCTGCCCGGTGGAGTGGACGAGTATCTCGAGAAGCGCGTACGTCGGACCCCTTCTCCCTCGGCGGCGACTGCCGCGGGGCAGGCGTCGGGGGACAAGCCCAAGGGCGACTCGCGGGTAGCCCGCAAGGAGCTGCAGAAGCTCGAGCGGCAGCTCGTCAACCTCGACAAGCGCGAGGCGGAGCTGCACGCCGCGATGGCCACCCAGGCCTCCGACCACGACGCCGTGGCGGCCCTCAACAAGGAGCTGCACGACGTACGAGGTCACAAAGAGACCGTCGAGGTCGCCTGGTTGGAGCTTTCCGAGCAGGTGTGAGCGGGTTA
>JAYTHM010000430.1:0-11512 GCA_043732645.1 Frankiales bacterium | reverse complement strand
AGTTCTGGAACCGGATGGAACGCCGCTTCGGCGTGCCCTACGCCCGGTCCTACGCAGCCGACATGGTCCTCGCCGAGCTCGGCTCGCGGACCGTGCTGCAGGCCCTCGCCGAGGGGGACGACATCAAAGGCGTCTGGCGGGCGGTCTGCGACGCCAACGCGGCCCCCCTTTCGGAGCGCTGAAGCGCCAAGTCCCGGAGCGCTGACTCCCCTGGTCGGCGTGTCGGACTCGACTAGAACAGCTGTTCGACGTAGCGTCCACAGCGTTTCGGGCGGTCCACAGGTCCGGGCGACCGAGCGAAACTGTCGGCGCCCGCACCTAGCGTCCGTCGTAGATCGGAACACCCGCTACGGATGAAGGAGATGCTGGTGGCCGCACCGGACCGCGAGAAGGCCCTCGAGATGGCCCTCGCACAGATCGACAAGAACTTCGGCAAGGGTTCGGTGATGCGCCTCGGCGACGACACCCGGCCGCCTGTCGCCGTCATCCCCACCGGGTCCATCGCCTTGGACGTCGCCCTTGGCATTGGTGGCCTCCCACGCGGGCGGGTCGTCGAGATCTACGGCCCGGAGTCCTCCGGCAAGACGACGGTGGCCCTGCACGCGGTCGCCAACGCGCAGGCCGCCGGTGGGATCGCGGCGTTCATCGACGCCGAGCACGCCTTGGACCCGGAGTATGCCAAGAAGCTTGGTGTTGACACCGACGCGCTGCTCGTCAGCCAGCCCGACACCGGCGAGCAGGCGCTCGAGATCGCGGACATGCTGGTTCGCTCCGGTGCCATCGACATCATCGTCATCGACTCGGTGGCCGCACTCGTGCCGCGCGCCGAGATCGAGGGCGAGATGGGCGACAGCCACGTCGGCCTGCAGGCCCGCCTCATGAGCCAGGCGCTCCGCAAGATGACCGGGGCGCTCGCCAACACCGGCACAACCGCGATCTTCATCAACCAGCTCCGCGAGAAGATCGGGGTGATGTTCGGGTGCTTGAGCTACGGCACGATGGTCACCCTCGCTGACGGCTCGCAGGAGAAGATCGGCAAGATCGTCAACCAGAAGATGGACGTCGAGGTCTTGTCGTACGACCCCGACCTCGGCAGGGTCGTCCCGAAGCGGATCGTCAACTGGTTCGACAACGGGGTCGCCGACACGTTCCTGCAGTTCACCGTCGCCACGTCCGGCGGTAACGGCCGGGCCCAGATGGGCCTGACGACCAATCACCTGGTCCGCACGCCCGGCGGCTGGCGCGAGGCCGGCGAGATCTTCGCCGGCGACCGGGTCATGATCTCCCAGCCGCACCTGCTCAGCCCACAGCAGCGACAGGTGGTGCTCGGCGGCCTTCTGGGCGGCGGCAACCTTTCGCCCAGCCGGATCAAGGGCGGCCTCGGCACCCGGTTCCGGATGGGCCACGGCGCGAAGCAGCTGGACTACCTCGACTGGAAGGCGTCGCTGTTCGGCAACATCGGCCAGTCCCGTCGGGTCAACGCCAAGGGTGTCGGGTTCGTTGACCTCACGCCCCTGCCCGAGCTAGCGGAGCTGCGCGAGGCGGTCTACTGGGGTGACGGCAAGAAGACCCTGTCGTATGAGTACCTCAAGGCGCTGACTGCGTTGGCCCTCGCCGTCTGGTACATGGACGACGGCAGCTTGCAGAACCGTTCGAAGGGAAGGCAGGAGCGGACCAAGGATGGCAGCGGTCGCAGCGAGATCTGCGTCGAGACGTTCAGCGAGGGCAGCCGGCGGCGACTGCTTGAGGTGCTGGCCGGGCAGTTCGACCTGCATCCGCTGCTCGCCGTGCGGGGTGCGCGGCAGCTGTCGGTCCTGTCCTTTGCCGAGGACGAGACGGCCAAGCTGCACGAGCTGGTGGCTCCGTACATCTACCCGTCGATGGAGTACAAGCTCCTCGAGCGCTTCCGCGGCCAGTTCGCGGTGGAGCCCGAATTCGTCGAACCAACCCTGCTGCCCGTCCCTGCGCCGGTCCTCGAGGTCAAGGTCAAGCCCAAGACCCGCTCGATGCACCGCTTCGACATCGAGGTCGAGGGCAGCCACAACTACCTTGCCGACGGCGTGATCGTGCACA
Source organism: Frankiales bacterium (assembly GCA_043732645.1). Taxonomy (GTDB): domain Bacteria; phylum Actinomycetota; class Actinomycetes; order Mycobacteriales; family SCTD01; genus RYN-111. Next base: position 9,439 of record JAYTHM010000430.1, on the reverse strand, counting down.
ACAGCCCCGAGACCACGACCGGTGGCAAGGCGCTGAAGTTCTACGCCTCGATCCGCATCGACGTCCGGCGCATCGAGACACTGAAGGATGGCGCCGAGGCGGTCGGCAACCGGACCCGCGCCAAGATCGTCAAGAACAAGATGGCGCCGCCTTTCAAGCAGGCTGAGTTCGACATCATCTACGGAGTCGGCATCTCCCGCGAGGGCTCGCTTATCGACATGGGTGTCGACCAGGGCTTCGTCCGCAAGTCCGGGGCTTGGTACACCTACGAGGGCGACCAGCTTGGTCAGGGCAAGGAGAACGCCCGCGCGTTCCTGCGGGACAACCCCGAGCTCGCCGATGACATCGAGCGCCGGATCAAGGAGAAGCTAGGGATCGGCCAGCCGATCACCGACATCACCGCTATCACCGACATCACCGACATTGCGCTCGCCGACATGGTCGCGCCGGTCCCGGTCGACCTGTAGGTCGCCGGACGGCAGGCGAGCAAGATGGCTCTGGAACGGCTCGCCCCCCTCGGGGACGAGGGGGGCGAGCCGACCCGGCCTGACCCGCAAAAGGTGCCCAGGGAACGGGTGAGCAGGGAACGGGTGAGCAATGAGCGGGTCAGCAAGCCGCGCCCGGCCAAGGCCTGGCCGACCCGCAAGGAGCGGGAGGCCCACGCCGAGGCGAAAGCGCAGGCCCGGGCCGACGAGATCGCTGCCGACCCGACCGGCTTCGCCCGGCAGGTCTGTCTGCAGCTGCTCGAGATCGGCCCCCGGTCCCATGCCGAGCTGGCCAGGGCGTTGGCCACGAAGGGGGTTCCCGAGCAGGCAGCCGAGCAGGTGCTCGCACGGTTCGCCGAGGTCGGGATCATCGACGATGCCCTGTTCGCCAGCCTCTGGGTGAGCTCCCGACATCGCGGGAGGGGTCTCGCTGCCCGGGCGCTCATCCAGGAGCTGCGACGCAAGGGCATCGACGACGAGCTCGTCCGCGAGGCCGTCGGCGTGCTTGGCCCCGACCAGGAGGCCGCCACCGCCCGCGAGCTGGTCCGACGCAAGCTGCCCAGCAGCATCGGCTTGGCGGCGGACGCGCGCGTGCGGCGGCTGGTCGGGATGCTCGCCCGCAAGGGCTACGGAGCCGGGCTTGCGTTTCGGATCGTGAAGGAGGAGCTGGAGCGCGAAGGCGCCGACATCCAGGCCCTGAACCTGGACACCGACGGCCGGTCTGCCTTCGAGTGACGCTCCGGCCTCGAGGGTCGCGATGATCCGCCGCCAGCGCGGGCCAGCTGTGCCATCAGGTGACGGGTTCGAGAGCGTGCTGCTCGAGGTGGCGCTGCGCGGCGCGGACGGCTGGGTGCAGCACTGCCGTGGCGATGTCCATGATCACAGCGATGGCGGGCCAACCGAGGGTCCCGCCGTTGACGGCCAAGGACGTGTAGGCCGCCGTGCCCACACCGAGCCCGAGGTCTAGCCGAGCTGGGCGGCGTCCTGGTACTCACCTCACTTCGCCGGGCCGGGTCGGACAGCTCTGCAACCAGGCCCCAGTGACCGGCCGACTGGTAGAGCTCGGCGCCGGTGACGGTGACGTGGCCGATCCAGACCAGCGTTATCGTGACCCACCCGACGGTGTCGTGCGTGACCAGGACGATCAAGCACGAGAGCACGAAGAAGGCCACGCTCAAGCGGGACGCCGGTAACGCACCGGCCACCGTCTCCGCCCCGCGGCTCGCGGCCACCTGCAAAAGCACGGCCAGCACGGTGTTCGTCCCGAACAGCCAGGCCAGGAGGACTCGTGGCGCATCGGTCTGCTCCACCAGCCAGAGCGGGATGACGACGTTGAGCAGCACCTGGTTGGTCCCGAGCACGCCGTCACAGGTCGTCATGAGCAGGAACCCCCGGTTGCGCAGCGCCTCGGGGGTGAGTGTCCCAGCGCCCTCAGAGCTGCCGCTGGCCGTTGTTGCGGAGGTCGTTGGGGAGGCGGCGCACGAGGGCCGCGTTCACCAGGAGCACGACCGCAGTGACGAGCGGTGCGGCCCGGACCGCGTCGAGGTCATCCAGGGCAAGGGCGACCCCGCCAAGGAGGGCGCCAAGGGTGCAGCCGATGTTGCGTGCCGACCGCATGAAAGCCAGTGACCGGATCCGGTCGGTGTCGGAGAAGATCGACAGCGTGTACGCGCCACGTCCCGCACGGCCTGCGGTCACCATCACCTCCAGAGCGATCGTCACCGCGAGGAACCCGAAGAACCCGGAGACGGCCGGCCACGCGACGCACATCAAGGCCGGGGCCGGTCTAGTGAGACTCCAGACCCGCTTCGCGCCGACCACAGCGGTCAGGCGGCCGAGCGGGACAGCCAGAAAGAACGTCACGACCCCGGCGAGGGTGAGGCCCAAGCCCACCTGCGCTGCCGACAGGCCAACCGCTTGGGTGAAGAACACCGCGCTGCCCGTGAGCAACGCGCCCTCGGCGGCAGCCGACGGGATCGACTGAACGGACAGCGACCGTGACAGTGGGGCCGCGGGCAGGACGCGGCTCAGCAGGGGGGCCACGAGGACATCCCACCAGGCGGGTCCAGTCGATAACGGGCCGTGGCAGGCTGGTCGCATGACCACGGACCCGACGATGCCCCGCCTCCAGCTCGGCGGCACCACCTTGTCCACGGTCGGTCGGGTCCGCATCTACGTGTGCGGGGTGACGCCCTACGACGTGACGCACCTGGGTCACGCGGCGACGTTCGTGTGGGTCGACGCGGTCGACCGGGTCCTACGCCGGCTCGGCGTGCAGGTCGAGGTCTGCCGCAACGTCACCGACGTCGATGACGTGCTGTTCGACGCGGCGGCCCGGGCTGGGGCGCACTATGACCGGTTCGCGGCGGTGCAGCAGTTCCGGTTCGAGCAGGACATGGACACCCTCGGGGTACGCCGACCCGCGCACGAGCCACGGGCCCACAGCTTCATCGCGCCCGTCATCGAGCTCGCCCGGACGTTGCTGGGCAACGGTGCGGCGTACGAGAGTGCGGGGAGCGTCTACCTGCACGGTGCTCCCGTCGCCGAGCGAGCCGGCCTGGACCGGGCCACCGCCGAGCAACTCCTGCGCGACAACGGCGGCCGGGTCGACGACACAGCCAAACGAGACCCGCTCGACCAGGCCGTCTGGCAGGTCAGCGGACCCGACGAGCCGGCCTGGCCCAGCCCGTGGGGCCCGGGGCGGCCCGGGTGGCACGCCGAGTGCACCGCGATGTCGCTGAGCACGTACGGCGCGAGCCTGGACCTGCACGCAGGCGGGGCCGACCTGATCTTCCCGCATCACGCGTTCGAGACCGCCCAGGCGGAGCTGGCGACAGGCGTCGCGCCATTCGCCCGGTCGTGGCTGCACGTGGGGACCGTCCAGCTCGACGGCGAGAAGATGGCCAAGTCGACGGGCAACCTCGTCTTCGTCGCGGACCTCGTCGCGCAGAGCAGCGGCGCCGTCGTGCGCACCATGCTCCTCGACCGGCGGTACGACGCCCCCTGGGACCACACCGTCGAGGCCCTCGACCGTGCCGCCGCCCGGCTCGACGCTCTCCACACGTCAGCCGGCATTCCCGGCACCGACGAGGCCGCCCAGCGGGCCGTGCTCGAGGCGCTCGCGAACGACCTCGACGTACCGGGGGCTTTGGACCTGGCGATCACTGCCGGCGGGCAGGCCGCCCGCGATCTGATCGCTGTACTCGCCCTGTAGACGAACGTGTTGGCAGTCGGACCTGTGACGCGGCACCCGTAACCTGGGATGGTGATCGCTAGGACCTATGAGGTGCGCACCTACGGGTGCCAGATGAACGTGCACGACAGCGAGCGGATCAGCGGACTGCTCGACGAGGCTGGCTACGTCCCCGCCCCTGAAGGTGTCACTCCGGACCTCGTCGTGTTCAACACCTGCGCCGTGCGCGAGAACGCCGACAACAAGCTCTACGGCAACCTCGGGCACCTCAAGGCCGTCAAGGACACCCACCCCGGCATGCAGATCGCCGTCGGCGGGTGCCTCGCGCAGAAGGACCAGGGCCTGATCGTCACGAAGGCGCCGTACGTCGACGTCGTCTTCGGCACCCACAACGTCGGGAGCCTGCCGGTCCTGCTCGAACGGGCCCGCGTCGAGGAGCAGTCGCAGGTCGAGCTGCTCGAGGCCCTTGAGGTGTTCCCGAGCACCCTGCCCGCGCGGCGGGAAAGCACCTACAGCGCGTGGGTCAGCATCAGCGTGGGCTGCGACAACACCTGCACCTTCTGCATCGTGCCCTCGCTGCGGGGCAAGGAGCAGGACCGCCAGCCCGGCGACGTCCTGCGCGAGATCGACGTCCTCGTCGGGCAGGGCGTCCTCGAGGTCACCCTGCTGGGGCAGAACGTCAACTCCTACGGCCGGTCCTTCGGCGACCGGGAGGCCTTCGGCACGCTGCTGCGCGCGGCCGGCCGGAGCGGCCTCGAGCGGGTCCGTTTCACCAGCCCGCACCCGAGGGACTTCACCGACGACGTGATCGCTGCCATGGCGCAGACACCTGCGGTCTGCCCGAGTCTGCACATGCCGCTGCAGTCCGGCTCGGACGACGTGCTGCGGCGGATGCGCCGGTCCTACCGCTCCGAGCGTTACCTGGCGATCTTGGCCGCCGTGCGGGAGCAGATCCCGCACGCCGCGATCACCACCGACATCATCGTCGGCTTCCCGGGCGAGACCGACGCCGACTTCGAGGACACCCTTCGGGTCGTCGCCGCATCCCGCTTCGCCGGCGCCTACACCTTCCAGTACTCCCCGCGCCCTGGCACACCCGCCGCCGACTACCCCGACCAGGTCCCGCCCGAGGTCGTCGCCGAGCGGTACATGCGGTTGACCGCGCTACAGGACCAGATCGGGTACGACGAGATGCTGGCCCAGGTCGGCCGTGAGGTCGAGGTCCTCGTGAGCCAGCGTGAAGGCCGTCCAGACCGGACCGAGCGGATGACGGGGCGGGCGCGGGACAACCGCCTCGTGCACCTCGCGAAGGTCGACGGGGTCCGCCCCGGCGACGTGGTCGTCACCACTGTGACGTCGGCGGCACCGCACTACCTGCTCGCCGACGGACCGCTTGCGAGCCATCGGTGCACCACCGCGGGGGACCGCTTGGAGGCGGGCGGTGCGCCGCGGACGCCGGGCGTCTCCCTCGGCATGCCCAAAATCGGGTTGCCCGCGTGACGCGAGCCCAGGCCACCGACCCGGAGCAGCGATGGACCGACCGGCTACACCTGCGCGCGCTCACCGAGCTAGACGTCGTCGCCGTCGCTGCGCTCGAGCACGAGGCCGGGATCACCGCGAGCCCCGACCAGGCGCGTGCCCGCGACCACGTTCAGGACTGGGCGTCAGATGGCATGGGTGGCTGGGCCTTGGAGCACAACGGGCGCCTCGTCGGCGTCGCCGGGCTGCGCTTCCTGACGTTCCACCTGCGCAGCACCTGGGACCTGCGGGTCTGCATCACGCCCTCCGGGTGGGGCCGCGGCTATGCGCTGGAGGCCGTCCAGGAGGCGCTCGTCGTGGCGCAGGAGCACTCCAGCAGGATGCCCGTGATCGCCCGCACCCGGCTGGGGGCTACACACGCGTTCGACCTCGCCGAGCGGGCCGGGCTGGTCCGCCGCAAGGACCTTGACCGCGACGACCTCGAGGTGCACGTCACGCACTGGTGAGGACGCCGACCTGGACCGATGTGACACCGCCGACGAGCGCGTTCAACCCCAACCCGATCCTGGCGACCAACCGCAGCACCGGACGCACGTACGCCGGTGGGCTTGCGGGTGAGTGCTCCGCCCTGAGCGACAACGACAGAGCCAGCTCAAGATCACGCTGACGGGTCCGTCCTGCGGCACCCTGGGGCGGTCCAAGGCCGCCGGCTACACGGTGACGACGACCGTCTCCTAAGGTGCAGGTCGCTATCAGCCGGGTGACAGCTCCCGGCCCGAGGCGTCGGACCTGCCTGGGATCGGCTAGAAAGGCAGCCATGCAAGCCCCCGTCATCGCCGTCGTCGGCCCCACAGCCGCCGGCAAGTCCGACCTCGCCGTGGCCCTCGCGCACCGGCTCGGCGGTGAGGTGATCAACGCCGACTCGATGCAGCTCTACCGCGGCATGGACATCGGTACGGCGAAGCTGACGGCCGCCGAGCAGGACGGCGTGCCCCACCACCTGCTCGACATCTGGGACGTACGGGTGACGGCCACCGCCGCGGCGTACCAGGGGCTGTGCCGGATGTCGATCGCGGACCTGCAGGCACGTGGGGTCCGGCCGATTGTCGTCGGCGGGTCGGGCCTCTATGTGCGGGCCGCGCTCGACGCGATGGAGTTCCCGGGGACCGACCCGGAGCTGCGTCGCGAGCTCGAGCAGGAGCTGGCCTGTCATGGGCCGGGGCCGCTGCACGCCCGGCTCGCCGCCCTCGACCCACTGGCCGCGACCCGCATGGAGCCGTCCAACGGTCGTCGCGTCGTGCGGGCACTCGAGGTGGTGCTGCTGACCGGGAGCATGCCCGGCGCCATGACGACCTACGCCATGCACGTGCCGACCGTCTACGTCGGCGTCGACCGGCCCGACCTCGCCGATCGGGTCGCGACGCGCGTCGACCGGATGTGGGACCAGGGGCTCCTGACGGAGGTCGCGGGCCTCGACGGGCTGCGCGAGGGTGTCACCGCGAGCCGCGCGCTCGGCTACGCGCAGGCCCTGGCGCAGCTCGACGGCACCCTGGACGAGGCCACCGCGAAGGAGCTGACCATCGTCGCGACCCGCCGGTTCGTGCGGCGTCAGCGGGCCTGGTTCCGGCGCGACCCGCGGGTGCACTGGCTCGACCCGGACCTCGACCCGCTCGCCCAGGTGCGGGCACTGCTGCTCGCGACGGACTAGGGCACAACTACCTCGACCCGCCACGTACACAACGGACAGATCATTCGAAGATCACAGCACGACCAGCCCCACACGTGACCGCGTCGACGTCGCCATGGCAGGACTCCTGTGCTGGCGCCACGGCATCACTCGACATGCTTGGACCCGGCGACTTGCTTTATCTCGCTATCTGCTCTGGTGAGATCTCGCCGATCGGGGAGTGGGTCCTGCGGGCCGGTGCGGCGGCCATCCTGCAAGCCCTGAGCAATGTCGGGGTTTTTGTCCCTCGCCCTGGACGACTTCAGCAGCTTCCACGCCGGTACCCCCGGGGCGATTGAGGCCCTGCCTGTGGACGCGGTGTAGGTGAGGCTGACGTGGATGACAGCTCATGACCAGCGTGATCGTCGGTGCGCACGACCGCGGGATGTACGTCGTGGCCGAGGCCGGGCTCCGGGGCTTACGCTTGGTGATGTGGCACCGGGGGCACCTCCACGTGTCGTCCCGGCGGCCCGTCCGCCGGTGACCATTCGCGACCCCCACTCACCAGCTCGCCTCCCACCGTCGGAGCCTGCGTGTGGTTCAGTCAACAGGAGACGACGCACTGGCCTTCGCGTCGGTGAGCGGTGGGTACTGGTGAGCTTGGCGGTGGTTCTTGTCCCGGCCCTCGCGCGCGTCAACCAGGTGCACGCTTCCCGGGCGGACCGGTTGTTCGCGGTGACGATGACGCCGGTGGTGGTCGACGCCTCCGGCCGGGCCCTCGTAGAGGGGCTGGTGATGTCCGCTCGAGGGAGCGAGGACCGCGTCGTTCAGGGGGTCTCAGTCGACCATGGCTGGCAGGTGGTGCCCGGCGGGTTCGGCGGCGTCCTGGCGGCGGGGGCGACCCAGGCACTGACCCTGCGTCGGGAGGTCGACTGCACTGGTCCGGTTCGATCGCCCGGCGAGCTGACCGTGCACCTGCCCGGGCGTACGGCGCACCTGCGCCTCACACCGGTACCGGTCAGTGACGCCGACCTATGCGGTCGCCTTCCGGCCGAGCACGCGCTGAGGGTCAACGCGGCCAGCATCTACCGGGAGGCGGGGCGGAGCCTGGTCGTGCTCCGACTCGGAAACGCGAGCCTGCAGGCTGTGACCATCCGGGACGTCAACTTCCCCGGTTTCGACCTGACACCCGATCAGCCGCTACCGGTCACGCTGCCGGGGCGCGCTCCAGGTGTCCTGGACCTGGCCACGCTGGCCGACGTGCCGCTGACGTTTCGTGCCGGCGTTGCCGACTGCGCCGTCGCGCGTCAGGTAATCGCCGAGGCTGAGCGCAGCAACTCCCCGGACGCGCTTGAGGTGGCCGTGGACGGCAGTGGCGGCCCGGCGCTGACCCGACTTGTCGTTCGCGGCGTGGAGGACTTCCTGGCCCAGCAACTGCGCGCCGAGTGCCCGTAGCGGTTGGTTTCTGGGCGTCCAGGCTCCAAGGTCTGCTGTCCTTCGCTCCCTCCACTATTGCCGACACAGTAGCAGTTCCTCATTTGCTGTGGGCAAAAACGCCTAAGGCAGGTGCACTCCTCATAGCTCTGTGTTCGCACACTTGTACTATTGCTGCATGTTCGAGGTTGCGCCGCCGCTGCCGTGGTGTGAGCTGCGCGCGCAGCAGCTTGAGCAGCTGGTGGCGCAGCACACGTGCCTTCAGCAGGCAATGTTGGTGTTGGGTCAGTACGTCGTGGAGTTCGAGCAGCTGCACCCCTTGCCGGTTCGTCAGTACGTCCCGGATGAGTTGTCACTGTTGTTGGGGCAGTCACCGCAGAGCATGAGGAACCTGTTCCTGGACGCCCACCAGATGTGCGCCCATCCGGTGGTGATCGAGCTGGTCGGGAGTGGTCAGTGGTCGATCAGGCACGCTGATGCTGCGCTGCGGGCCTTGTTGGCGTGTGAGCTCACCCCAGCCCAGCAGGACACGGTGTTGGCGATGGTCGGGGCGCAACGGCAGGCCCGCATGCCGTATCTGCACCGCAGCCCGGGGGGCAGCTGCTCTTTCCGCCCGCCTGGTCGGCGGCAGACCGGACGACGAGGAGCGGCTGGCGTTGGCCCACCGCGACCGCGACCGCGACGTAGTTCCCTGGCGGATGCTGCTCGACCCGGGGGGAGGGATGCTCGTGACCGATTGGCCGTCCCGGTAAGGCTCCTGCTCGTCGCGGAGACCGTCCCGAGCCGCGACCCCCGCTCGGGCGACGGCAGCTCGATGATCAGCGACGAGCTGCTCACCCGGCTGCCCACGGACGTCGTCGTCGAGCTCGCCACCTTCGTGGGCGACGTGGCCGTTCCAGCCGAGGTCGCGGCTCGCTGCCTGCGGGTGCACCTACTCGGCCGACGCATCCGCGGCGGCTCGAGTTGGCGGAGCGGTCCCTGCCCGCGCACGTCGCCCTGCTCACGGTCGGGCCCCAGGACGCGGCGTCCTGGAGTGAGGTCCTCGGGCGGCCGGTCACGGCGGTCCCCAACGGCGTGACGGTTGCGTCAACCGTCCCGCGCGCCACGGTCCCCACGGTTTGCTTCGCCAGGAGTCGCGACTACCCACCCAACGTCGCCCCCGCTGACGCCGTACCCTTCACT
>JAYTHM010000429.1:0-3587 GCA_043732645.1 Frankiales bacterium | reverse complement strand
ATCGCCCCGGGTCAGCCGCCCTCGAGCAGCTCCAGCACCTGCAGGCACGCTTGGGCCGCGACGGCAGCGGCGAGGACCGTGTCGCAGGGCTCGGCCGCGCGCGGTCGGCGGCTCAGCTGCGCGGACAACGCCGGCCAGTCCGGGTCGATACTGGACCGGACCAGCTCAAGGCAGCCAAGGCACGGTGAGCTGCCAGGCAGGACGAGCGGCGCCACGACGCCCAGGCTGCCCTGCACGCGCGCGACCAGCTGCGACTGGTCGTCCCGCAGCAGCCATGTGGCGGTTTCGGTGTCTCCGTCGTCGGTCAGCGCGACTAGGGCCGGGCGTCGGGTGGCCCAGGCAGCCCGCCGTTGCGCCTTCAGGCCCCTGGGGACCCCACCGCCCTGGGGTTCATGGGCTGCGGACTCCTCCTTGAGGTGCCCGCGCAGGTCGACGGTGCCGACCCCCGCATCGATGAGCAGCGCCGCCAGCGGCGCCCCCACCCGGCCCCTGCCCTGCACGATCACCCGTGCTGCGCGGCGGTCGTGCAGCGCCTGCGTGGCGCCGCCCCCGTGCACCAGGGTCAGTGCCGCCAGGTCCGGTCCCAGCCGTTGCCGCTCCTCCCGGCCCAGTGGCGCCGGGCCGCCTGACGCATCGGGAGTCAGGGCAGACACGGTGCCGCCCGACCGCAGCAGGTCCGCATCGAGCAGCAGGCCGCCTTCCTGCAGCAGCTCCAGCAGGGCATCGACGTCCTCGCAGCCGAGGGACCGGGCCGACCGGACCACCTCCGCGCGAGTACGGGTGCCGTCGAGCAGCGGCAGGACGACCCGGCGCTGCGCGTCGAGCCCCGATATGACCACTGCACGGGAGCCCAGCCTGACCTGGAGCGTCTCGCCGTCGCGCCACAGGCGCCGGGCGGTAGGGATGAGGGCAGGGCGCACGGGGACTTCCCGGAGGGCACGAACGGGACGCGGTCGCGACGTGATGTCGCCGGGAAGGACCGTTGCACCACCCTTGCCCTGTGGAGTGCTGAAGCCGTCCACAGCTCGGCGCCTCGTCCACAGCTCCCCCCTGCGGCGCAAGTACGAAAGGACAGCCCCGGGGTCCGGGGCTGTCCTTTCGGGTCGTACGAGGAGTTGGTTAGGCCTTGCCGAGGATGCGGTTCATCTTGGTCCCGCACACCGGGCACAGGCCCTGGGCCATGCGGCGACCGGAGTCGCTCACCTTGACCTCGCCGTCGAAGTCCCGCTTCTCCTTGCACTTCACGCAGTAGCCGTTGTAGGTCTCCGCCACGGTGGCCTCCAGAGTCTCAGTCGGGGCGTCGCCCCGTTGCCCAACGCCGGTTGGCGCGCGGCGTTTCATGACAAGACCCTAGCGGTCTCACGGCGCGGTCACGGCGTCAGCGGACTTCGGGCGTGGCGGAGGCACCGCCCAAGGTGGTGCGCGACGGGGTCGGGGACCAGCAGTTGCGGCCGCCTCGAGGGCCGGGCTCGCCTGGGCGGGAACCGGAACCGTCGTGGTGGTCGCTCTCCGGTCAGGGGAGCGGGTCGAGGACCTCGCCGCCGGCCACGCGGACGGCACTCCACACGTCGTCGACCCCTCAAATCGCCACTCGTTCGAGTGTCTGGGGTCACGCAAAGTCACCACCGCCCTGTGACAAGCAACACGGAGGTAACTGGGCAGGGCCCCGCTGACCTGGGGGTATGCGCTCCCCGAGTGGCGTAAGTGCTTGCTACCCGCTCGCAAGAGCAAGCAATCACGCCTAGCGTTGGAGGCAGTCAACATCCGCCGGCCTGTGACAAGGCTGCTCACCGAGAGGAAGGTGAGGTCCCCGCCCGCCCGCCCGGCCTCACCCAGGGGTCGCCGGCGTCCGGGCAGCGACCAGCGCCCCATGACCCCAACCCCGTCCCACGACTCGTCGACCTACTCCCCACTTCGGCGCTCCTCCGAGCGCCACCCGTCCCGGACCAGCCGCCACACCCCAGTTGGGCGACGCCGAGCGCGCGTAGTTGGAGGCGTCCTGACTGGTCTTGCGCTGTGCGCTGGCGTCGCGACCGTCACTGGCACGTTGCCCTTGAGGGCGACCAGCTCGCGCGGCCCCCGTGCTGTCTCGGCCGCCCCATCGCTGCCCGCGCAGGACGTCGTCCGGCCAGCGGCCGCGCGGATCCCCCGCGCCAGCCGGGGCGGAGCGCGCACCGCGCTTGCTCCGGTCCGCTACGAGCGCCGCACCGTCCCCGTCGGCTCCAGCTTCTCCGGCAACGCGTCCTGGTACGGCGGCTCCTTCCAGGGCCGCCCTACCGCCAACGGTGAGCGCTTCGATACCAACGACCTGACCGCCGCCAGCAAGACGCTTCCCTTCGGGACCCGCCTACGGGTCTGCCGCAGCAGCCGGTGCGTCGTTGTCCGCGTCAACGACCGTGGCCCGTACGTCATCGGCCGGATGCTCGACCTGACCCGCGCCGCACGGGACGCCCTCGGCTACGACGGCGTCGCTTACGTCACCGCAACGCCCGTCGACACCCGCAGCGTCGCGTTACGGCCAGCCCTTGGCCCGGCTGCCGGTCCGGCAGCGCGTCCGCCCGTCCGTCCGGCCTTCAGTGCCGCCCCCGCGTCTTCCAGCCCGATCAGGCCGGCTGGACCCGGTAGGCCCCTAGCTGCGCCCGGCACCGTCCTCGCGGGCGACAGCAGCTCCGACCCGTTGGGCGGCAGTGCTGCTGCCCTGGCCCTCGCCGCAGGTCTTGCGCTGGCGGGAGCATCGGCCGGCGGGATCGTCGTGAACCGGCGGCGCAGCCGCTGACACACCGGCGGCGCAGCCGCTGACCCTCCTAGGCTGGAGTCCTTTCCCCGAACTGAAGGAGTTGCCGTGGTCCTCAAGGTCGAGCGTCCCTTCGAGGGGGTCGTCCTGCTCACGCTGGACCTCCCCGACCGCCGCAACGCGATGACCGACGAGCTCACCGCCGCGTGGGGCTCGACCGTCGAGGGTCTTCGTGGTGACCGTTCGGTCCGCTGTGTCGTCGTCACCGGCGCCGGGAAAGCGTTCTCGGCCGGTGGCGACCTCGGCTGGCTGCAGGCCGGCGGCGCCTCGGTCGATGGGCTGCGCGACAAGATGCTCCCGTTTTACCGGACCTGGCTGACGCTCCGGACCCTTGACGTGCCGTCCATCGCCGCGGTCAACGGCGCCGCGGTCGGGGCAGGTGCCGCTCTCGCCCTGTCCTGCGACCTGCGCTACGCCGGTACGTCGGCCAAGGTGACCGTCCCGTTCGCGCAGCTCGGGATGCACGCCGGGATGGCGACCACCTACACCCTGACCGAGATCGTGGGCGTCGCCGCTGCTCGAGAGCTGCTGCTCACCGGTCGGGTCGTGGACGCCCCCGAGATGCTCCGGCTGGGGTTGTGCTCAGCGGTGTTCCCGGACGAGGAGTTCCTGCCGTCCGTGCTGGAACGGGCCGCGGCCGTCGCCTCCGGCGCCCCCGTCGCCACCCGGCTGCACAAAGAGGCGCTGCGCGACGGCGGGCCGGCGTCCTTCGAACGGGCCCTGCAGTGGGAGGCGCTCGCGCAGCCCGTCACGATGGCCACCCAGGACCTCCAGGAGGGCCTGCGGGCCAAGG
>JAYTHM010000428.1:0-3587 GCA_043732645.1 Frankiales bacterium | reverse complement strand
ATTGCCCGGTGACGTGGGTCTCCACAGTGCGCACGCTGACGACGAGCCTGCCGGCGATCATGGAGTTGGGCCGTCCAGTTCCGATCGACGGCCCGTTGGTATCTCGGAAGCTCAGCAGTGGTACCGGCATCCCGGCGCGTAAGAAGGCATGACTCAATGTCGGATAGTTACGTCAGTGACTCCCTCACGTCCGTAGGCCCAGCACATGAGCTCCGATGGCCGGCCGTTGACGACCGTCCTCGCGGCACCCCCTGTAACTTGCGCAGAGCGACTATCCGTAGTTGTTAAGACCAGGCCAGGCGTACGCCGACGATGTAACTGCCGGGCCGCAACCTGAACCCGCATCCACAGCGCACCCTCCACCTCGTTGCCGGGTTCCTCCTGATCGAGGCCGTTCGCACGAACGACATCCTGAGTGTGGAAGAAGTACTCGCCCAGGGCGTGCCTATGACCCTCGAACCCCATCGATGTCTGGCAGGAGCCCGGCAAGATCCTGCGAAGCATTGCGGAAAGATTGCCGAGCACCAAACACCGTTGCGTCCCGAGGCGCTGAAGCCCACAACTTCTTGTTCGAGTCCGGCGATACGTAGGGCCGACTACAAACCCTAGTATCCGCTGCCCACGATGACTACGTCTCGGGACACGGTGAGGTGATCCTCGGGGACCCACTGCGAGGCAAGGTCACGTGCCACAAACCAAAAGCCCGTTACGAGACGGTGGTGTCGTGGTCAGGGCCTGCTGGTCAGGGTCTGACGCCTTGGCGTGGCAAGGCGCGGTTATGCAAACTTTCCGGGCGTGTGCATCAGCTTTTTGTTCACGAATTCGTCAATGCCGTAAGGGCCCAGTTCGCGGCCGACTCCGGAGCGCTTGGTACCACCGAAAGGTAGCTCGGCTCCGCCACCTTCGGGTGTGTTGATCCACACCATGCCCGCGTCGAGGCGATCGGCAACATCCAACGCGAGCTGCTCGTCTGCGCTGTACACCGCACCGCCCAGCCCGTACGGCGTGTCGTTGGCCAACGCAACTGCCTCGTCGGCGTCGGCAACCCGGTAGAGGACCGCTGCAGGTCCGAACAGCTCTTCCCGGAAGGCCCGCATGTCAGGCGTCACATCGGTGAGGACCGTCGCCTCCATGAAGGCACCCGGCCGATTCAGACGCTTGCCGCCGGTGTGCACGGTCGCACCCTTGGCCACCGCGTCCTCGATCTGGTCGAGCAAGGAAACGAGCGCCTGCTCCGAGGACAGCGGTCCGTAAGAGGTGTTGGGGTCGAAGGGATCGCCAGTGGTCTGCTCGGCCATCGCGGCGGTGAACGCGATGACGAACTCGTCGTAGATCGCGTCGGTCACGATGATGCGCTTGGACGCGTTGCACGCTTGCCCGGCGTTCTCCATGCGTGCGCCAACTGCATCCCGGGCTGTTTGGGCAATGTCATCTGTATCGAGGACGATAAACGGGTCGGATCCCCCCAGTTCCAGCACGACCTTCTTCAGGTGCTGTCCGGCAAGCGCGGCTACGGCAGTGCCCGCCCGTTCGCTGCCCGTGAGGGAGATGCCAGCGATGCGCGGGTCAGCGATGATCGCAGCAACCTGCTCGTTTGACGCGAACACGTTGATGTACGCGTCCTGCGGCAGCCCCGCTTCCGCGAAGATGGCTTCGACTACCAGTGCCGACTCGGGGCACTGTGGGGCATGTTTGAGAACGATGGTGTTCCCAGCCATCAAGTTCGGCGCGGCGAAACGGGCGACTTGGTAGTACGGGTAGTTCCACGGCATGATTCCCAGCAACGCGCCGACGGGCGCCTTGCGTACCCATGCCTCGCCGCCGGATTGAGTGGCAAGGGGGGTATCGGCCAGAAGCCCCGGTCCTTCGTCCGCATAGTAGCGGTAGATGTCGACCACAAGTGAGATCTCCCCGAGCGCTTCTGCGGTCGTCTTGCCCATCTCCCGCGTGATCAGCGCCCCCAAGCTCTCGGCGCGCTCTTCGTAGAGGTTGGCCACGCGACGCAGCACCAGCGACCTGTCGGCCTTCTGCGTCAGCTTCCATGCCTGATAGGCAGCGTCCGCTCGGCCAAGTAGGCCATCTACTTGCTCGTCGGCGATGGTCGGGAATTCGCTCTCGGTCGCGCCGGTGGCGGGATTGACAACCTTGAACAGGCTCAACGCGTCTCCTGATCTGGACTCGGCTTCTGGACGCTGGTGCAGCGAGCAGGCAAGTTGAGACAGCCTGCTCAGTGACGTCAACCATTGTCAAGATGGCCCTTGGCCGCGTGTCTCGACCTGAGAGCCAGCTCGAAGTAAGCGGTAAGCGTGAACCCGGTGGCAAGCTGCCATCGTGGTTCCTCCCGCTCGACGAGCCGAGGGCGCTGGAGCGTGCACATGCCTGCGGCTATCTGGGTGCCGAGGCGGACTCCTCGGAGGACACCGCGTGAAAAATTCGGTGTCGGCCCCGAGGTGGGGGATCGGTCGTGCTCGAGGACACCGGCCTGATCGTCGAGGTGGAACTAGCGACGAGATGCGGCTGCGCGTGGCCTCCGTGCTGGATACCGCTGGCCTGGTCATCAGCAACGTCCTGCTGATCGAGCCCGTGATGGGCGTCCGCAAGACCTCGATCGGCGTGCGTCGTGGCCGCATCTGCGCCATCGGCCGTGCCGGAAACCCCGACATGCTCGACGGTGTGGAGGCATCGTTTGCTTCCGGAGTGGCAACGATCATGGGTCAAGAGTTCGGTCCTGTGTGGGGCGTGGGGTGAACTTCCCCTGGACGCTACGTACCGGTTTCGCCACCTTCGCCGCCTGGCCCATCAACATCGGCTTCCTCGCTGGCGGGTCGTCCCACGCCCGCTGCCACTCGTCGAAGCGCTCGTCGAGGACGGAGACTGCAGCTTCAGGGCGGATGACGCGAGGGCGTGCACCTGAGGTGAGTGGTGATGCTGCGTAGTCACCGGTCATGATATTCGCTGGGTCGTACCCGTCGGCGTGCTGCCCAATGCAGCCGCTGATCACGATCGGGACGGCCCCTGGGTCGACCTCCTGACGAAGCTCGTTTAGCAACTCAACGCCTCACCTGTTCACCACCTGCAGCACGGCAGCGTCCTACCTGAGCGGGTGTCCCCAGTCATGGCTGTCCCGCCAGGTAGGGCTCTCGAGCACGAGCCCAAACCCAGCGTGACCCACAAGCGTAGGTAGGGCCGGCAATAGTCCCGGAGTGTTTCCTTCCCGAGGTCGGTCTCGACACCCCATCGGCCAGCAGAAGGCTTCCACTCAGCTGCGGCAGAGGCTGACGATCGCTCATGGGCGGGCCTCGTCGTCTGCAGTTCCGTCGGCAAGCGGGAGTTCTGGTCGACATGGTGCGATCACAGGTGAAAGTCAACGCGCTTGACATGGTCATTGACAAGAGAGCATCTTCTGCTCGGTCAACGCTGGCTCGGCACCGCCCGGTCGCCGTCGTTGACCACGAAGGGTGAAGGGCTCCTGCGGTGGCAACCGGTTACGCCGACCTCATCTTGGTGAACGGCAACGTCCTCACGCTCGGGAACGAACCGTCCAGGGCGACAGCTGTGGCCATCCAGGGCGCGCGGATCCTGGCCGT
>JAYTHM010000427.1:0-3589 GCA_043732645.1 Frankiales bacterium | reverse complement strand
GAAAGGGCTCGATGCCCATCTCGGTCAAACGCACGATCGCCGACGGCGCGTCGTTGGTGTGCAAGGTCGACAGCACGAGGTGACCAGTCAGTGACGCCTCGACGGCGATGTGGGCCGTCTCCTTGTCGCGGATCTCACCGAGCAGCACGATGTCCGGGTCCGACCGCAGGATGGAGCGCAGTGCCGCCGCGAAGGTCAGGCCAGCCTTGACGTTGGTCTGCACCTGGTTGATACCCGGGAGGCGGTACTCCACCGGGTCCTCGACCGTGATGACATTGACCTCTGGCTTGCTCACGATGTTGAGCGTCGCGTAGAGCGTCGTGGACTTGCCAGAACCGGTAGGACCGGTTGCCAGGATCATCCCGTAGGGCTTCGCGAAGCTCTTCGAGTAGACCTCGTAGTTGGGGTCGGAGAAGCCCAGGTCGGACAGCTTGAGCATGGCCGTGGAGTTGTCCAGGACACGCATCACGATCTTCTCGCCCCATACGGTCGGCAGGGTCGCGACGCGGAGGTCGATCTTCTTGCCGTTGGCGGTGACCGACAGCCGGCCGTCCTGCGGGATGCGGCGCTCGGCGATGTTGATGTCGGCCATGATCTTCAGACGGGACGTCACCCCTGACGTGATCGTCTTCGGCGAGCGCATGACCTCGTGGAGCACCCCGTCGATACGGAAGCGAACACGCAGGTCGCGCTCAGCCGGCTCGATGTGGATGTCGGAGGCGCGGTCCTGGATGGCCTGGGTGATGAGCAGGTTGACGAACTTGACGATGGGTGCATCCTCGATGACCTCCTTAACCTTGCTGAGGTCGTCGTCTTCGTCGTTCTTGGCGTCGAGCGCCAAGGTGAGGTTGTCCATCTCCGCGTCGCCGCGGTGGTACTTGTTGATTGCGGCCAGCACGTCAGGCTTGGTCGCGACGACCGGCTTGACCTCCATGCCGCTGATGGAGCGGATGTCGTCGAGGGCGAAGACGTTGGCCGGGTCGGCCATGGCCACCAACAGCTTGCCGTCGTCATAGCCGATGGGCAAGGCGGTGTGACGGCGGCAGACCGAATCGGAGATCCGGGAGACCGCGGAGCCGTCGACGCTGTAGTCGCTCAGGTCAACGAACTGCATGCCGATCTGGGTCGCGAGGGCTGCTACGAGCTGGGACTCGGTGAGGATGCCCAGGTCGACCAGAACGCGGCCAAGGCTGCGCCCGAGCTTTTGCTGCTCCTCGATGGCGCCACCGAGCTGATCGTGTGTGACGAGTCCGCCTTCGAGCAGAATGTCGCCCAGCTGCTTCACGCGTTTTCCCCCAGGTCAGGCCGTCGGTAGTCCTTCGGCCCGATCGGGTGATCTCTTGACTTCTACGGACGACCTGAGCTGCTTGCCTGTCAGCCGCGCCGGGTGAGAGCGGACGCGATCTCCTCCAGGGCCTTCGCCTGCGGCGATCCCGGCAGCAACGCAGCGGTCGAGCCGTCCCGGAAGCCCAGCTCGACCCGCGGACCAGTAGCGACCGGAACGGCTACAACAGCAGCGGCAGCCACCACGGGCTCGGCAGCCATCGGAGCGGGGGCGTCGTGCCGAGGACGGGCTGCGGGGAGCGCGGAGGGGATCGAGGAGACGGCTGCTCCGAGCGCGTGCTTGCCCACCTTGCGACGGAAGGGCCACATCAGGCGCGGGCAGGCTCAGCGGTGTCGATCGAGTCCACGACCGAGTAAAGCAGGGCCAGGAGCACCGCCTTGACCGACTCGCGGTCGGTCGCATCGCACGGGACGATCGCGACCTCCTCGTCGAGGGCGAGCACGACCCGAACGTGTTGCTCGTCGTCGGGCCCGATCCCGGCGGACCGGTTGAGGGCCACGACGAACGGTACGCGGGCCATCTTCCGGAAGGCCTCGAGGATGCCGACGGCCTCGTCGAGGGAGTCCTGCCGGGAGCTGTCCACAAGCAGGATGTAGCCGAGCATCCCCTCGCCGAGGATCTCCCACATGAAGTCGAAGCGGTCCTGGCCGGGCGTGCCGAACAGGTACAGCACCAGGTCGCGGTCGATGGTGATGCGACCAAAGTCCATCGCCACCGTGGTCTCGGCCTTGCGGGTCTTGGTGTGGTCGGTGATGTCCTTCTCGGTCGACAAGACCGTGATCTCGCTGATCGTGCGGATCAGGGTCGTCTTGCCTGCGGAGAAGGGACCCGTGACGACGATCTTCACGGCCGTGCCGCCGTGCTTGCGACGTCCTGGGGAACGGGTGCTCATGACTACAACCCCCTCACGCCGGCGATGAGCCTCAGCAGCAGGCTCTTGTTCACAGAAGGATCACGGTCGATGTAGGACGACGGCGTGGCGTCGGGCTGCATCTGCGGGGCAAGGGCATGAGCCCCCTGTACGGCGCCAACGCTCGCGGCCGGAGCGCTCGGGGTGGGGGCGGACGCGCTGGTCGTGACCGATGAGGTGCGGGTGCCCCCGGACGAGGCCGCCAGGCGGGCAAAGGCCGGCATGGGCTCTTCGGCGTGGTCGGGCTGGCGCGGCGTCGTGAAGGGCTCGGGTCGCTCAGGGATGACCGGCTGGCGGTCCGCCCCGCCCGGCTCAGGAGCTGCCGTCAGCGACTGTGGCACGGGCGCAGCCGGCACGAAGACATCGGGAGTCACGGGGAGGTCGACGACGGGCGCAACGCTGCCCTCCAGGGCAGCGAGCAGCTCCTGGCGCTGGGCCAGGGCACTCGGGCCCGCGGGCCGCTCCCCCACAACGACCAGCCCACGCTCGGCGAGGCCGGCCAGGGTCGAGACCACGACGTACTCGCCGGTGCCGGCGAGGGTGACGAGCTGCGCAACGGTGCGCGCGCCGTCGACGAAGGCGAGCAGGGCCCATTCCTCGCGGGACAGGACGGGGTCGGTGCCGGGCACCGGCTGCAGGGACACGACCGCAGTACCGGTCGGGATCTTGGTGGTGAGAGTCGCCCAGGTCTCGAGCCGGCGACGGCCCTCGGCCACGACGTCCTCGACGGGCAACGATGCCCCGAGGTCGTCCGGGTCGGCCTCGTCCACGACGAAGGCAAAGTCACCGTCCGGCCAGCGCAGCAGCTCAAAGACCGCATCGGTGGCCTGCTCGGTGGCACAGTCGGTGAGGATCTCGCTGTCGAGCCGGCCGGTGTCGGCGAGGGCCTTGGCCAAGCCTGAACCGGGAGTGTCGAGGACCTTCTCAACAGCGTCGGCGAGGATGTCGTCGTCGACGAGTCCCGTACCGACGAGGCGCCGACCCAGGGCCTGGCAGCGCACGTCGCCCCGGCCACCGGTCACCGCGCCGTCGCGCAGGTGCACGACGCCGTGCAGCGCATCGCCGTCACCGTCACCGTCACCGTCACCGCCACCGTCACTGACACGACGTAGGTGCAGCGTCCCCGTCTTCTTCGTGTAGCTCAGCAGCTGGAAGATGTCCGGGAGGCTGAACGCGTCAAGCGTTCCCTCAAGTCTCACGACTGTCCCGTCAGGTCAGTGGGTGGGTCAGGACCAGGTCGGGTTGTCACCCGGCAGGACAGAGCCCGTCGGTGCGTAGGACGTCCAAGCGGAGGCCTCGGCCTGTGCCGGGTAGGCCACCTGCTCCGCGTAGGC
>JAYTHM010000426.1:0-11569 GCA_043732645.1 Frankiales bacterium | reverse complement strand
GGCCCGGACCGATCAGGACCTGCGCCGTGCGGTGATCCGTCGGGGGCTGGGCATCGCCGTCGCGGTCGGCACCTACGGGCTGTCGTTTGGAGCGGCGGCGACGACGGCGGGTCTTTCTGTCACGCAGGCCTGCGCGTTGTCGCTGCTGGTGTTCACAGGCGCCTCGCAGTTCGCGCTGGTGGGGGTACTCGGGGCCGGCGGGTCGGCGGTCGCCGGTGTCGCGACCGCGCTGCTGCTCGGCAGCCGCAACGCGCTGTACGCCGTCGCTCTGACGGGACTGATCCCAATGTCGCGGAGCAGACGACTGCTGGCGGCCCAGGTGACGATCGACGAGAGCACGGCCGTCGCCACGACGTCGCCGCTGCCCTTCGCCGGGCTGGGGTTCTGGACCGCCGGCCTCGGGGTCTACGTGTTCTGGAACCTCTCCACGCTGATCGGTGCGGTGGGTGCCGCGACCGTTGACACGCACGCCCTGGGCCTCGACGCCGCCGTCGGTGCCGCCTTCCTCGGGCTGCTCTGGCCGCGGCTCAAGGACGCCCCGCGCCTGGCGGTCGGCGGCGCCCTGGTGGCGGCTGCCGCCGTACCGCTTGCGCCTGCCGGGGTTCCAGTCCTGCTGGCCGGCCTGGCCGTCGTGCCCGTGCTGATGCGCCGGTGATCTGGGCAGCGGTCCTCACGACCGCCGCCGGCTGCTACCTGCTGAAGGTCACCGGGTGGTTCGTGCCGGCCTCGGTGCTGCAGCGGCCGCGGGTCCGGGCTGCTGCGGCCCTGCTGCCCGTCGCTCTGCTGTCCGCGCTGGTCGTCGTGCAGGCCTTCGCGGACGGCCGCTCGCTGGTGGTCGACGCCCGGGCCGCGGCGCTGGTGGCCGCTGCGGTGTGCCTGTGGCGTCGGCTGCCCTTTGTGGTCGTGGTCCTGCTCGCCGCGGCAACGGCAGCGCTGCTGCGGGCGCTCTAGAGCCCAGGACGCCAGTTACAGCAAGGACAGCGCGGTCCGGAGCGCCTCGCCCGCCTGCGACGCGGGGTCTAGGTGCGCGAAGTGCCCGCCCGAGACTTTGAGCAAGCTGCAGGTCGGTCCCGCCGCAGCCAGGTAGGCCTCGCTTTGCGACAGCGGCACGATCTGGTCTTTGACGCCGTGCACCAGCACCGTCCGGACTCCGGAGGGGACCAGCCCCAAGGGGTCGGCGACGGCACATCGACCTGGCTGACGCGCGGGCGCTCCACCCAGCAGGGCGTCGACAGCGCCCGCTCCCAGGCCGAGCGCGGAGGCCTTGGCCAGGGCCGCGACGGGAGCCTGCGGAACTACCAGAGCGGGTACGACGTGAGGTCCGGCCCCCGGTGTGCCGGCTTCCAGCCGGGAACGCGATGCGAGCCACAGGGCGAGGTGACCGCCGGCGGAGTGCCCGACGACGGCGACGTGGGAGCGGTCGGCCCGGTCGGCGTAGTGGCCGGTGAAGGCGAAGTCGTAGGCGGCCGCCGCATCCGTGAGGGTAGCCGGCCAGGGGTCGGAGGACGGCGCGTAGTCGACGTTCCAGACCAGATAGCCGCGGCCGGCGAGGTCGGCCGCGACGGCGTCCTCGAGATGAAGGTCGTAGGTGTCGCGCCAGTAACCCCCGTGCACCAGGACGACGGTCGGCAGCGGGCCGCGCGAGGGCGGCGTGGAGGGCGGTGGCACCCACCACTCGCCGACCTGCCTGGCCGTGCTGCCGTAGGCCTCGACGAGCCGGGTCGTGCCGGCGACGACCCTCGGCCTCGGCGACGGTGAGCCGGTATGGCGCACGGCCTCGTAGAGTCTGCTCAGGCCCGAGGAGGCCAGCCCCACGACACCCAGGGCAGCTCGGCGGGACATGGCCACACGCCCAGGTTAGACGGCCAGCAGGGGACGGCTCTGGGTCTGGCGGCTCAGCAGTGCCAGGATGCGCTCCTCGAGCAGCGCTGGCTCGACCGGCTTGGCCAGGATGTCGTCCGCCCCGGCCTTGCGGGCGTCGCGTTCGACGGCGGCCGAGGACATTCCGGTGAACAGCACCAAAGGCAGCGTGAGCGTCTGGGGGTCTGACCGGATCAGCCGGATGAGCTCAATGCCCGACAGGTCCGCCAGGCCGTTGTCGACAAGCACACCGTCAAACTCCTGGGTCCCGAGCAGGTTGAGGCCAGTCTCGGAGTTCAGGGCGAAGGTCACCTCTGCCGAGCCCGCGAGGGCTGCGGTCACAAAGTTGCAGACGCTCTCGTCGTCGTCGATGACCAGCAGCCGGGGCAGGTCGGCGGCCGAGCGTGTCGGCTCCTCAGGCGGCGCGACGTCGGTGACCGTGCGGCACCACGGGCACACCGACCACTCCGGATCCAGGGTGCGTTCGCACCCGCCGCAGTGGTTGCCTCCGAGCAGGGCCCCATCCCAGGGGCAGCAGAGCATGTCGTCGGCGAGGGCGCGCGCGCACGTGGGGCAGCGCGGTCCGCTGACGGCGTCGACGTGGGTGGCGCGCAGGACCTCCTCGAAGGTCGTCTCGCCCCTGCAGGCCGCGGCCAGCGCGGACGCTCGCAAGGTCAGCATCCCGTTCTCGCGGGCGGCAGCGCCGATCGCGGCCTCGGTGGGGCTGGTGAGCAGGACCTTGCGCAGGGCGGCTGTGACGGGCAGCACCTCAAAGACGCCGGTACGGCCCAGGAAGCCGGTGCCGCCGCAGTCGGCGCAGCCCTTGCCGCGTTTCGGGGTTGCTCCCGTCAGGTCGCGGTCGACGAGTCCGAGCAGGGCCAGCGTGCGGGCCGACGGCACGTAGTCGTTGGTGCAGGAGGCACAGGGCCGTCGGATGAGGCGTTGTCCGACGACGAGGCTGAGCGAGGATGCGACCAGGAAGGGTTCGACGCCCATCTCGACCAGTCGGGTGATCGCGCTGACCGTGTCGTTAGTGTGCAGGGTGGTGAGGACCAGGTGGCCGGTGAGGGAGGCCTGCAACGCGAGCTCGGCGGTCTCCTGGTCGCGTACCTCGCCGACGAGGACGATGTCGGGGTCCTGGCGCAGGACGCTGCGCAGGCCTCTGGCGAAGGTCAGCCCGGACCGCTCGTGGACCTGGACCTGGGTGATGCCGGCCACCTGCACCTCCACCGGGTCCTCCAGGGTCACGATGTTGCGGTCCGGCGTGCTGACCTGCTGGATCGCGGCGTACAGCGTGCTGGTCTTGCCCGAGCCGGTCGGGCCGGTAATGAGGACCAGGCCCTGGGACTGGGTCAGTGCCGAGCCGATCAGCTCGAGCTGCTGCTGGGTCATGCCCGTCTTGGTGAGCAACGGGACGTTCTCGGCGCGGGGAAGCAGGCGGATCACGACCTTCTCACCGTGCAGCGTCGGCAGCGTCGAGATGCGGGCCTCGACGACCAGGCCGTCGACCGTGAGCTTGGCCCGGCCATCCTGCGGGCGGCGGCGCTCAGCGATGTCGAGGCCCGAAACGATCTTGATGCGGCTGACGGCAGCGGCGGTGGCGTTCTTCGGGACGGTCATGACGTCGCGCAGCAGGCCGTCGACGCGGTAGCGGATGCGCAGCTCGCCGGCCTGCGGCTCGACGTGCACGTCGGAGGCGCGGGCCCGGACGGCGTCGGCGAGCAGCACGTCGACGAGCCGGACGATGGGCGCGGCCTCCACCGACTGCAGGGACAGCTCCTCCTGCCCGCCTTCGCCATCGGCGTCGAAGCCTTCGAACAGGGCATTCATGTCGTCGGCGTCCTCGGACAGGGACCAGGCTCGAGCGAGGTGGTTGCGGACTTGGCTGTCGGTCGCGACGACGACCTTCAGCTCGGTGGCGCCGGTGTAGAGCTTGACGTCGTCCAAGGCTACGACGTTGGTCGGGTCGGAGGCGGCGACGGTGAAGCGCCCGCTGTCCCGGGTGAGGACGAGGACGCCGCCGCGCTCGGCGACGGCGCGCGGCAGCAGCCGGACGTGGGCGGGAACGATGATGGTGCGGCCGAGGTCGACCAGCTCCAGGCCAAGAGCTTCGGCGAGGGCCTCGGCGACCTGCCTTTCGGTCGCGAAGCCGAGGTCGATGACGACGTTGCCGAGCCGTCGCCGCTGCTGCTGCCCGGGGAAGACGTCGCGCTGTACGGTGAGGGCGTGCACGAGCTGCTCAGCTGTCAGGAGCGAATGTGAGACCAGCACCTCGCCCAGCCGTCGCCGACCGGGCGGGAAGAAGGCGCCGTCCTTGGCTGTCGCACTACTGGTCACGCTGTCTCTTCGGTCGTTGTGCGCTCCCGATGAAGGACGAACGCCCGGTCAGGAGGAGTCGGTCTCGCCCGAGAACGGCTCGGACAGCTTGGCGCTCTGGCCCTCGACCAGCCCTTCGGGCTGCGCGGCCCGCCGCTTCTTGCGCTCCGCTCCGCTGATCGCGCTTGAGCCGAGCCTGCTGGTCGTAGAGCATCGCGCCCGCGCCCTCGCTGGTGCGGGCGATGACCTCCTCGGTGAGGTCGCGCAGCTGGTCGCGCAGAAAGTCACGCGTCGCAACCTCACCAAGGCTCAGTCGCAGCGAGGCGAGTTCGCGGGTGAGGTACTTGACGTCGGCCTGCAGACGCTGGTTTTGCCCCCGGTCCTGCTCCAGTGCCACCCGGTCCCGGTTGGTCTGGCGGTTCTGGGCGAGCAGGATCAGCGGAGCGGCGTACGACGCCCGCAGGGACAAGATCAGCGTCAGCAGGGTGAAGTTCTGGGCCACGCCGTCGAACTGCAAGTTGACGGGGGCCAGGGTGTTCCACGCGAGCCAGACCACCGCGAAGACGGTGAGATAGACCAGGAAGCGGCTGGTTCCGAGGAAGCGCGCGATCTGCTCGAACAGGCGCCCGAACGCATCGGGGTCGTAGTGCGGACGCGGCAGCCCGCTGCGCGGCTGGACCGGCTGGACCGGCTGGTCCAGGCGCGGCCGGCGGACCTTCCTGTCAGCCATCTGAGTCAGCCATCAGCGCTAGCCCTGACGGTCCGGCTGGCGGCGGGCCCTGCCCTCGCGCCAGTCCTCGGGCAGGACGTGGTCCAGCACGTCGTCGACGGTCACCGCCCCGAGGGGCCGGTTGTCGGAGTCCACGACAGGCAACGCCACCAGGTTGTACGACGCCAGGTGTCACATCACGTCGGCCAGCGACACCTCGGGGGCCAGCGGGTCGATGTCGGTCTCGATGACCGCCGAGATCAGGGTCGACGGGGGCTCGCCTAGCAGCCGCTGGAAGTGGGCGGTGCCGAGGAAGCGGCCCGTCGGGGTCTCATCCGGTGCTCGCACGACGTAGACCTGCGCGGCCAGCGACGGGTGCTCCTCCTGGTGGCGGATCCGTGCCAGGGCCTCCGCGACCGTCGTACCGGGGCCGAGGATGACGGGCTCGCCGGTCATGAGACCACCGGCGGTGTCGTCGCTGTAGCGGAGCAGCTGACGGACCGGCTCGGCCTCGTCGGGCTCCATCAGGTCCAGCAGCCGAGCCGCGTCGGCGGGCTGCATCTCGCCGCGCAGGGTGGCGGCGTCGTCGGGGGCCATCGCCTCCAGGACGTCGGCGGCCCGCTCGTGCTCGAGGCCGGCCAGCAGCTGGACCTGCTCGTCCTCGGGCATCTCCTCGAGCACGTCGGCGAGCCGCTCGTGGTCGAGCGCCGCTGCGATCTTTCCGCGGCGCTTGTCCGACAGGTCGTGCATCACCCCGGCGAGGTCCGCGGGCCGGAGCTTTTCGAAGACTGCGAGCAGGTTCGCGGCGCCCTGCTCCCCCTCGGGCAGGGACAAGCCGCTGACCTCCGACCAGGCGAGCTGCTGGACCTCGGCGCGGCGGCGGCCCCGGCCCTGCCGGACGGCGACTTTGGTCAGGAACCACTCGGCCCGGTTGAGCTCCATGCCGACGTCGACGACCGTGACCTCCTGGCCGCCGTCGGGCAGGGTCACCCGGCGGTCCAGTAGCTCGGTCAGCACCAGGGTCTTGCCGGGCCGCTTGTCAAAGCGGCGCAGGCTGACCGTGCCCGTCGACAAGAAGATCGCGTCGGCCCCGATGGTGGTGACCTGCCCCATCGGGACCAAGATGCGGCGGCGGGCCTGGATCTCGACCAGCAGCCCGCAGGGCCACGATGACGTCCCGGACCCGGCCGACCTGGTCGCCGTTGGGGTCAAAGACGGTCAGGCCCGCGAGCCGGGCCACGAACACGCAGGTGCTGGTGCCCACCGACCTTTGCTCCCACCTAGTGCGTGCGCCCGCTGCACCCGCGGGCGAGGCTACCGCTGGAACGCCGGGAGACCGGGGTACGGCACGATACGGGCACAGCCCCTCGACACCCACCAGTTCCGCAGCAGCACCAAGGAGAACCCGTGACCACCACAGTCGACCGCTACCGCCTCGATGGGAAGGTCGCCCTGGTGACCGGTGCCTCCTCAGGCCTGGGCGTCGCGATCGCCCAGTGCCTCGCCGAGGCTGGAGCCGACCTCGTCCTCGGTGCCCGCCGCACGGACCGGCTACAACAGACCAAGGAGCTCGTTGAGGGCCTCGGGCGTCGGGCGATCACCGTCACCACCGACGTGACCGACCCCGACCAGTGCACCGCAATGGTCGCGGCGGCCGTCGCGGAGTTCGGCAAGGTCAACGTGCTGGTCAACAACGCGGGCTTCGGTTGGGCCAAGCCGGCTACCCGGGAGAGCCCCGATGAGTTCCGCAAGGTCATCGACATCAACCTCAACGGGCAGTACTGGATGGCGCAGGCCTTCGGCCGTGCGGTCACCGAGGGCGGCTCGATCGTCAACATCTCCAGCGTCCTTGCTCTGCGTCCGGGCAGCATCCCCCAGGCCGGCTACGCCGCGTCGAAGGCCGGCCTCATCGGGCTGACCCGTGACCTGGCCTCCCAGTGGACCAGCCGCAAGGGGGTGCGCGTCAACGCCATCGCGCCGGGCTACTTCCCGAGCGAAATGACCGACGAGCTGCCCGACAGCGAGGGCGAGCTCGTCAAGATGATCACCCCTGCGGGCCGGTACGGCGTGCCCTACGAGGTCGGGGACGCGTGCGTCTTCCTCGCCTCCGAGGCCTCGTCCTACATCACGGGCATCACCTTGCCGGTGGACGGTGGGATGGTCATGCCGTGAGCCTGACCTTGGCCTACGAGCTCGTTGACGTGTTCACCGAGACGACCTTCGCCGGCAACCCCCTCGCGGTTGTCCTCGACGCCGACGGGCTGTCGACCGACCAGCTGCAGGCGCTGGCGCGGGAGTTCAACCTGTCCGAGACCGCGTTCCCCCTGAAGGCCCCCGCCGGGGCCACCTACGGGCTGCGCATCTTCACCCCTTTGACCGAGCTGCCCTTTGCCGGTCACCCGTCCCTGGGAGCCGCCTGGGTGCTGCACCAGCGGGGCCGGATCGAGGCAGGCAGCAACGTGCAGGCCTGCGGCGCGGGGCTGCTCCCGATCGAGGTCACGTCATCGGGGGCGACCCTGACCGGCGGGGCCAGCTCGTTCGGAGAGATGCTCGACACCGCCGCGGTGGCGGCGTCCGTGGCGCTGCCCGCCGAGGCCGTCCTGGTGCCGCCGCGCTTTGCAGGGTGCGGGATCGACTTCGCCTACCTGGTCGTCGACCCCGCGTCCGTGGCGGCCGCCACACCGCAGCCTGCGGCGATCGTCGCCCTCGGCGGGACCGGGGTGTCCGTGGTCGCGTGGGACGGCAGCGTCGCCCGCTGTCGGGTCTTCCCCGGCGGCGTCGGCGTCCCCGAGGACCCAGCGACCGGCTCGGCCGCCCTCGGCCTCGGGGTTTTCCTGGCGGCCAGCGGTCTGCTGTCTGACGGCGAGCACGACTACACCGTCGAGCAGGGCTACGAGATGGGCCGGCCTTCCACGCTGAGGTGCACGGTGTCGGTGGCCGCCGGCCGGGCGTTCACCGCGACGGTCAGCGGAGGCGTCGTACCCATCGCCCGCGGCGAGATCTGCGCTCCTTCGCCAGTCCGTCCCGCCAAGAGCGGTCTCGGCCGACCTTTGTGACGTTTGCACCGGACCCGCCGGCGTGGCGCGGTGCAGAACTCACACGAGCCGGGGGGGCCGGTCCGGGAGCAGCCTGAGGACAAGGGACTCGCGGGCCCAGCGGGCCGGCTGGTCCTCCCCGTCCGGCGCGTTGAGCCTGGCCGCGTGCAGGACGGGTACGCCGACCGCCCAGGCCGGCGACCCCGGCGGGACCGGTTCGACGGTCGCGGTCCACGTCGCGGCCCGGTCGTTCTGGTTGTTGCGGACCACCACCGTTGCCGTCTTTGCCCTGTCGGCCCCCGGGAGGGCCTGCTCGAGGCCGCCGCAGACCAGCCACAGCACGTCGTCGTGCCACACGTGCCACACCACCCGGGATGGCAGGTCGTCCAGGCCGACCCAGACGACCCCCGACTTCCGAGTGGCCTCGCCGATGTCCATGCCTGACATCATGCTGCGGTGACGACGAGGACCGGGGTGCAGGCGGGACTGGTGCGGCCGCCGACCCGCGACCTGGGGATCTTGTTCGTCGCTCTGATGGCCGTGTCGACCTCTGGGCCCTTGATCGCCGCGACGGTCGCGCCGGCGCTCGCGATCGCCTTCTGGCGCAACGCCATGGCGAGCGTCGTCCTGGCACCGGTCGTGATGCTGCGTCGCCGGGCGGAGCTGCGCGGCCTTGACCGTCGGGAGCGGGTTTTGGCCCTGGCGGCCGGGCTCTTGCTGGCGCTGCACTTCGCGACCTGGATCCCGGCCCTGTCCTACACCTCGGTGGCGAGCGCCACGGCCCTGGTGGCAACGCAGCCGGTGTGGTCGGCGCTGATCAGCAAGCTGCGCGGCGAGCCGGTCAGCCGGCAGGTCTGGCTTGGGATCGCGGTGGCCATTTCGGGGGCCCTGTTGCTGACCGGCGCGGACCTGCAGGTCTCCGGTCGCGCCCTGCTGGGCGACGGGCTCGCGATCATCGGCGGGATGTTCGCCGCCGGCTACATGACCGCCGGCAGCGAGGTCCGACGGAGCGTCTCGACGACCACGTACACCGCGCTGTGCTATAGCACGACCGCCTTGCTGCTGCTGGTCCTGTGCCTGGTCGGCCGACAGCCCTTGACCGGGTACGACGGTCGCGACTGGCTCAAGCTGATCGGCCTAACGGCCGGGGCGCAGCTGCTCGGGCACTCGCTGTTCAACGTGGTGCTGAAGACCACGAGCCCGACCGTGGTCAGCCTGTCGATCCTGTTCGAGATCCCCGGGGCGGCCCTGATCGCGGCGCTGTTCGTGAAGGGCCAGCGCATCCCCCTGCTCGCCGTACCGGCCGCCGCGCTGCTGATCCTGGGGCTGTCGCTGGTCATCCGGTCGAGCAGCCGCGACGCTGTGCCGGCCGTGCCTGTCGAGTAGGACCTGCCTGGTGAGACCCGTTGTCCTGGGGCGCGACATAGCCTTCGGGCATATCCTCCGTCTGCTCGCGCCGTTGCGTCCTCGCCGTCCCCGGCAGCAACCCGCAGATGATCGAGAAGTCGCGGCAGGCGGCTGGGCCGCCGCGACGGTTGCGGTGCGCGTGAACGACCTGTCGACGGCCGACACCTACCGCGACGTGATCGAGGTCGTCGAGACCGTCGGTCCGGCCGTGGACGTCATCGTCGGCACCTCCACCTCCACCTCCACCTCCACCTCCACCTGCACCTTCGCGCCGTAGCGGCTCGCCGCTGCCAGGCACTGGGGGCGTGAGAGGAGTCACCGCGCTCGGGTGGCTACCGACGGGTAGCCGGTGGGACACTTCGCCAACATTCAGCGACGTCACGCCGTACACGAAGGAGCATGTCCATGGGACGCCTGGCTTCGACCGAGGGCCTCACCGAGATCCAGACCGAGATCTTGTCGACGGTCCGCACCTTCGTGGACAAGGAGATCATCCCCTACGCGACCGACCTCGAGCACAAGGACGAGTTCCCCGAGGCGATCGTCGGGGGCATGAAGGAGATGGGCCTGTTCGGCCTGATGATCCCCGAGGAGTATGGCGGCCTTGGCGAGTCGCTGCTGACCTACGCGCTGGTGGTCGAGGAGATCGCGCGCGGCTGGATGAGCGTCTCCGGCGTCATCAACACGCACTTCATCGTGGCGTACATGCTTAAGCACCACGGCACCGAGGAGCAGAAAAACCGGCTGCTGCCGATGATGGCGGCGGGCGACCTCCGCGGCGGCTTCTCGATGAGCGAGCCCGGCTGCGGCTCGGACGTCGCGGCCATCAAGAGCAAGGCCGTGCGTGACG
This sequence comes from Frankiales bacterium, assembly GCA_043732645.1. Classification (GTDB taxonomy): domain Bacteria; phylum Actinomycetota; class Actinomycetes; order Mycobacteriales; family SCTD01; genus RYN-111. The sequence goes on along the minus strand of JAYTHM010000426.1, from coordinate 1,392 downwards.
GCGATTCTTACATCCTCGACGGCCAGAAGATGTGGCTGACCAACGGGGCGCGAGCCGGCCTCATCGCCACCCTGGTCAAGACCGACGAGGGCGGCGACTCCGTCTACAGGAACATGACCACCTTCCTCATCGAGAAGGAGCCGGGCTTCGGCGAGACCGCCCAGGGGATCACCATCCCCGGCAAGATCGAGAAGATGGGCTATAAGGGCGTCGAGACGACCGAGATGATCATGGAGAGCGCGCGTGTTGACGCCTCCACGGTCCTCGGCGGCGAGGCTGGTCGCGGCAAGGGCTTCTACCAGATGATGGACGGCGTCGAGGTCGGCCGCGTCAACGTCGCCGCCCGCGCCTGCGGCATCTCGATCCGCGCCTTCGAGCTCGCGATTCAGTACGCCCAGCAGCGGAGCACCTTCGGCAAGCCGATTGCCCAGCACCAGGCGATCCAGTTCAAGCTCGCCGAGATGGCCACCAAGGTCGAGGCTGCGCACGCCCTCATGGTCAATGCAGCCCGCCTCAAGGACGCCGGTAAGCGCAACGACGTCGAATCCGGCATGGCCAAGCTCCTCGGCAGCGAGTACTGCAACGAGGTCGTCCAGGAGTCGTTCCGTATCCACGGCGGTTACGGCTACTCCAAGGAGTATGAGATCGAGCGCCTCATGCGCGAGGCGCCGTTCCTGCTCATCGGGGAGGGCACCTCGGAGATCCAGAAGACGATCATCAGCCGGGGACTGCTCAAGGATTACCAGCTCAAGGGCTGACCGCGAGGCTTTGACCAGGGCTTTAGGCCTCTGATGCCAAGATTCCGGCGGCCCTGTAGAAGTTGTAAAGTGGACCGGGCTGTCGCTGGTCAATCTTCTCCAGCCACGGCGAGCCCGAAGGCTCTGAAATGCTGACCTGCATTCCTAGACGTTTGTCAACGTTGAACAGCGACGGTCAGCCAGGGTTGGGTGCGGACTGGCCGTGGACGGACTATAGATTGACTCTGTGCTCCCGCGGACCAGCGGGGGCGGGGCCAAGCGCGCATCTTGACGTTGAACGAGTGCGCCGTGTCGTAGTCGGATCGGCTGGAACACTTCGTGCGTGGGGCCAGAGCCTATAGGACGCTGCTGATTTAGCCGTTGTGTCGCGGCGCGTCGGTCGCTTGTGTATTTGTTGGCTTGGGACAGTTGTTTATGGGCATTGGCAGGTCGGGTGCGCAGGGCAGATTCGATGAGGCGTCCCTGATTTTGGGTGAGCCCCTAGAGCCGGGCAGTTTGTTTCGGTTACTGGCCGATCAGGGGCACGAACTGTTCTTGGACGACTACTTTGCGGACTTGTTCGCCGCGACACACTGCGGCCGGCCGACGATCCCAGCGCGGGTGGTTGCCACGGTGATGCTGCTGCAGTCCTTTG
>JAYTHM010000425.1:0-3602 GCA_043732645.1 Frankiales bacterium | reverse complement strand
GTGAGGAAAAGCTCGACGGAGAAGCACTTCTCAAGGAGCAGTACGTCGGGATCCGGCCCGCCCCCGGCTACCCCGCCTGCCCCGAGCACACCGAGAAGCAGACCATCTGGGAGCTGCTGGACGTCGAGGCCAACACGGGCATCCAGCTGACTGAGAGCATGGCCATGTGGCCTGGCGCAGCCATCAGCGGCCTGTACTTCTCGCATCCTCAGTCGCAGTACTTCGTCGTTGGCCAGCTTGGCCGCGACCAGGTCGAGGACTACGCGAAGCGCAAGGGCTGGACGGTCCGTGAGGCTGAGCGCTGGCTGTCCCCCAACCTCGGATACCGCACCGACGACGAGTAGACATCTGTGCTGGACGCTGACCCCCACGGTCCCGCCCCCCCCGGGGGAGCAGGCGGGGTAGGTTGCCCGGCAGGGCGACCTGAGGAGGATCTGCGTGAGCAGCAGTTACACCACCGTGCTCGTCGGTACCGACGAGTCGGAGTCGTTGTTCCGGGCGGTCGACCGTGCCGCTGGGGTGGCCCGCGATGCCGGAGCGATGCTGCTGGTGACGGCGTACTGCCCGATGAGCGCCTGCGAGGTGCAGGACGCACGGGACGCACGGGACGCACTCGGCGACGAGGCCTACAAGGTGTCCGGCTCGACGCCAGCCGAACATGTGCTGCGCGACGGCGTGGACCGGGCCAAGGCGCTGGGGGTGGAAAAGGTGGAGACCCTCGCGGTCGAAGGCGACCCCGTGGACGCGCTGATCACCATCGTCGACGAGCGGGGCGTCGACTTGCTCGTGGTCGGCAACCGTGGTCTCAACAGCCTCGCCGGCCGGCTGTTGGGTTCGGTCCCGGCCAGCATCACGCACAAAGCCGCCTGCGACGTACTGATCGTCCACACCACCGGCAAGGGCGCGGCCATCGGCAAGGGCGCCAGGAAGTCGTGACTCTCCCGACCCGGCCCGCCGGTGTCGAGCCTCTCCGCAGCCCCGTCATGGTTGCTGCGTTCGAGGGCTGGAACGACGCTGGCGACTCCGCCACCGGGGCCGTCGAGCACCTGGCAGACGTATGGGACTCGGTGGCCGTCGCGGCCGTCGACCCCGATGACTACTACGACTTCCAAGTCAACCGACCGACCGTCTCGCTCGAGGATGGCACGACCCGGCGCATCACCTGGCCGACGACCCGGTTCCTGGTCTGCCGGCTGCCTGCGTCCGAGCGCGACCTGGTCCTCGTACGCGGCGTGGAGCCCAACATGCGGTGGCGCGGCTTCTGCGAGGAGGTCATTGCCGTCGCGCAGGCGCTCGGCGTCGCGCAGGTCGTCACCCTCGGCGCGCTGCTGGCCGACTCCCCCCACACCAGGCCGGTGCCGGTCAGCGGCACCTCCTCCGACCCGGGGCTGTCAACCCGGCTTGGCCTTGAGCACTCCCGCTATGAGGGCCCCACCGGGATCGTCGGCATCCTGCAGGACGCGTGCGAGCGGGTCGGCCTGCCGAGCGTGTCCTTCTGGGCTGCCGTTCCCCACTACGTCGCGCAGCCACCCTGCCCGAAGGCCACCATCGCCCTGCTCCGCCGGATCGAGGACCTGCTGGACGTGTCCGTCCCGCTGGCCGACCTCCCCGAGGAGGCCAGGGCGTGGGAGCGACAGGTCGACGAGCTCGCCGCCGAGGACAGCGACGTCGCCGAGTACATCGCGACGCTCGAGGAGCGCGAGCCCGAGGAGGACCTCCCGGAGGCCTCCGGAGAGGCTATTGCCAAGGAGTTCGAGCGCTTCCTGCGGCGCCAGGACCCCGACTCACCGTGATCGGCTCAGGAACGTCCCGCCGAGGTCGCCTGCCGCACCTGTAGGCACCAGCGTGATGCCCACGAGCACCACCGCCGTGCGCCGACTGCTCGCGGTCCGGCTGCGGCTGTCTGCAGTGGAGGCGGCCCCGCTTCCGGTTGTTCGGCCGGTAGAACAGGCCTATGACGGGCCCATAACAGGCCCAGCGGCGGGTCTACAGCAGGACGCCCAACAGGGCATCGACCAGCTCCCGCACCAGCACGGGCGACGCACTTTCGTCACCGTCGGCCGCGCACCAGGCGTCGACCGCGGCGAGGGCAGCGGGGGTGTCGAGGTCGTCGTACAGGGCAGCGCGTACGGCGGACAGGACGTCGTCACCAGCGGGACCGGCCGTGCGGGCCACCCCGTTGCGCCACGCCTGCAGGCGCAGCTCGCCGGCGGCAAGGGCGGCGGGAGTCCACTCGCGGTCGGCCCGGTAATGCGATCCGAGCAGGGCCAGACGGAGGGCGCCAGGCTCGGCGCCGGCAGCGACGAGCTTGCCGACGAAGACCAGGTTCCCCAGGGACTTGCTCATCTTCTGGCCGTCGAGCCCGACCATCCCGGCGTGCACGTAGGCCCGCGCGAACGGGTGGACGCCGGTGGCGACCTCGGCCTCGGCGGCGGACAGCTCGTGGTGCGGGAAGGTCAGGTCGGATCCGCCGCCCTGCACGTCGAGGGTGTCGCCGAGCCGGTTGAGGGCCATCGCCGTGCACTCGACGTGCCAGCCAGGCCGGCCGGTGCCGAGAGGCGACGGCCAGCCAGGCTCACCGGGGCGCTGCTGCATCCAGAGCAGGCAGTCGAGCGGGTCCTTCTTGCCGGGCCGGTCCGGGTCCCCGCCGCGTTCGGCCGACAGAAGAAGCATGTCTGCCATGGGCAGGTTGGCGACCTCACCAAAGTGCCCGGCGGCAGCCACGCTGAAGTAGAGGTCGCCGTCCACGTCGTAGGCGGCGCCGGCCTCCTTCAGGCGTACGACGAGCTGGGCGATCTCGTCCATGGCCTCAACGGCGCCGACGTACCAGGTCGGTGGCAGCACCCGCAGGGCCGTCATGTCGCCGCGGAACAGGTCGGTCTCGCGCTCGGCGACGTGCTCCCATCGGACCCCGTCGCGGGTGGCCCGCTCCAACAGCGGGTCGTCGATGTCGGTGACGTTCTGTACGTAGCGCACCTCGAGGCCCTGGTCGCGCCAGACCCGCACCAGCGAGTCGAAGGTCAGGTACGTCGCCGCGTGCCCTAGGTGGGTCGCGTCGTACGGCGTGATGCCACACACGTAGAGCCGGGCGATGCCGTCCCGCGGCTCGACCGGCACGAGACCGCCGCTGGCGGTGTCGTGGACCCGCAGCGTGAGAGCGTGCGGCGGGGTCGGGAGCTTTGGGACGGTCGCCGTGGGCCAGGACTGCATGGGCGGCAGCTTAGTCGTGACCGCCTGCTACCCGGCATGGTCAGGAGTCTCTGAGGCCCCACCCCGATCCACAAGGCAGGTTGCGCCGCCTTGCTCACACCCTCGGAGCCACCGTTTACCTCTCCCGGACCTGCAGTCCGGCGATCTGCTGGGCTATTCCAAGCTCGGCGCCCGCCTCGGCTGCGTCAACTTTGCAACCGTCAAAACGGCGGCCAGGGGATCGCGGGCCAGTCTTCGGACGGCTCCGGGTGGAGGCCGGTCACGAGCAGCCGGTCGACGCGTTCGATGGTCCGGCGTACTTCTCGACGGGTCAGCAGGGTGTGCAGGACCTCGGCCAGCGGGCCTTCGAGCTCGGCGCGGACCCGGCTGAGAACGTCGACCACCTCGTCGGC
>JAYTHM010000424.1:0-3604 GCA_043732645.1 Frankiales bacterium | reverse complement strand
CCTGTCCGACGCTGTCCCTGTCGGTGGGGCAGGATGACACCTTTCGCTTCAAGTCCACCAGGGCAGGCTAAGGCACGGCAGGGCGTTGGGGGCAACGTCGAGCAGCCGGGTGGCCTCTGCTTCGGCGTACACCTCACGTTCGAGCAGTCTCAGATCGGTTATCGCGCAGGAGTGTGTCACCGCCGTACGACGTCCGCCCGAGCAGCCGCCCGGGAGGCGTGTCGGCTGGCGTTTCCAGCTCGCCTGGGCCGTCTCTGGGCCGTGATAGCTCGGCCACAGGGGGTAAACAGGGGGCGTGAGCGGTCAACTACGAAACGTCATAACCGCAGGTCACACGACGTGTCGGACACTCACGGCAACCTGTGGACAAGTGGGCGGGACGAGCCAGTCTGTAAGCCGGGTGTACAGGACCTCCTGACCTCACGTCGCTGCGCCGCAGGTCACAGGCCCAGCAGCGCCCGCACCTACCTCCGGTATCACGCCGATGTCACACCGGAGGCCAATACCAATGTCCACCCCTCGCAAGATCGAACACAGCCGCGGGATCTCCTGGGAGATCACCTACCGCCTCGACGGCCGGATGGTCCGGCAGCGGTTCGCGACCAAGGCGCTCGCCCTGGACGCGGTCGCCCGCGCGCGCTCGGCGTCGCTGGACGGGATGGGCATCGCACCGGTGGACGGCAAGACCACCCTCGCCACCTACATCCCTCGCTGGGTCGCGGCGCAGCAGTGCCGACCCACCACGATCGCGATGTACAACAGCCACGTCAAGAACCACATCCTGCCGGCCTTGGGACGGCGGCCGATCGCGTCGCTGCGCCGCAGCGACATCAACGCCTTCGTCGCGAACCTGACCGGCAAGAACCTGGCGCCGGCCACCCTGACCACCGTCTACCGGATCCTTGCCATGATCCTGCGTTCCGCCGTCTACGACCGGATCCTGTCGGAAAGCCCGTGCTACAAGATCAAACTCCCCGCCATCCCGCCGAAGACGCTGCAAGCCTTCACGCCGGACGAGGTCGGGCGGTTGCTCGACACCGCGATTGACCGGGACTACGCGGTCCTGGCCCTCGGCGTCGCCACCGGGATGCGCCAGGGCGAGGTCCTCGGGTTACGGCTGCCGAACCTGCGGCTGCTGGCACGCGAACTCTCGGTCGAACAGCAGTGCCGGATCACCCCCGGCGTCGGGGTCGAGATCACCAACGAGCTCAAGACCAAGTCCAGCCGCCGAGTGCTGCCGCTGCCCGACTTCGCGGTGACCGCGCTGGCCTGACACATCGAGGTGTATGGCCTCGGGCCACAGGACCTGGTGTTCAGCACTGCCCGAGGTCGCATCTGGAAAAGGGGGCACTTCAACGACTGGGTCTGGAAGCCTGCTCTGGAACGAGCCGGACTCCCCCACACCTACGGGTATCACTCGCTGCGGCACACCTACGCCTCGGCGCTGATCGCCCAAGGCCTGCACGCCCGCGTGATCCAGGCTCGCCTCGGACACGCCTCGATCGTGGAGACGATGGACACCTACGGGCACCTGTTCCCCGACGCGAACGAGGAGACCACCGGTGCCTTGGATGCGCACTACGCCGCACAGCTGACACGCCCGCGCATCATCGCCAAGCCGGACGTCGTCGCGCCACCTACGCCACTTCCGACAGACCAAGAAGAGTCAATAGATGGGCTCGAGGAATCAGGATGAGCCGGCCCAGCCGGATCACCGGAGTCGGCCAGGTCCCCTTCCGCACCAGCTCGTAAGCGGCGGTGCGGCCCAGTCCCAGCGCGCGAGCTGCCGTGGGAAGGTCGATGCTGACCGGGAGGGACCTGACCTCCTCTTCAGTCATTGCTTCCACTCCAATTTCCGATTGCTGTCCTGCTGAACGTAGGTGCGGTTGGGGCGCCTGCCGTGACCCAGCCAGCCGCCGGCTTGGTTCGGGTCGTCTAAGTCCAGGACAGGGCTTGGAGAGCTCGGTAGCGACTGTTGGCTCCGAGTGTTGGCTCGAAGCGGCAGACAAATCAAACGCGGCCGCGCCCAAACCCCCACGTTGCCAGTGTGGTGCGAGCCATAACGTTGATCTGAGCGTGCATGCGAGCCAATTGAGGCCCTTTAGAGCCTCTGACCTGCGTCTTTTCGGGTGTGGGGGCATTTCTCTTGTCTCTCTCACCTCTCTCACCTCTCTCACCTAGCCTCATCTAGTGTCAGTTCTGCGGACGCATTGTGGACACGACCAGCAGGTCGGAGAGAGGCCGAGGGTCCAATGACATGGAGAAAGACCCGGACTACGAGTTCAGGCAAGGTTCGCCACACCGGCTTGTACCGCGACCCTGATGGCGACGAGCGAAGCGCCGGCACTTTCAGCCGGGCCAAGGATGCCGACGCCGCGGCAGCCGCTCAGGAAACGCTCGTGAAGACGGGCCAGTGGGTGGATCCCGACGTGGTCGTCGAGGAGAAGCCCATACCGACTTTCCGGTGGTACGTGGAGAAGGCCTGGTGGCCCAACCGTCGGCTGGAGCTGAGCACGAGAGCCACCTACGACCAGATGCTGCGGCTCTACCTGCTTCCGCGGTTCGGTGACACGCTCCTTCCCGACATCGTCCGATCGGATGTCCAGACCTGGCTCACCGATCTGAAGGACGAGAAGAAGCTCAAGCCCTACTACGTCGCCCAGTGCTACAAACTGCTGCAGACCATCCTCGCCGCGAAAACCGGAGTCAGCGCCGTTCGCGACGGCTTCCTCGCACACAACCCCTGCGCCGGGGTCGACCTCGACACCATCCCGAGGCGACGCGTCAACGTCATCACTCCCGTCGCCAGCGACGCGATCATCGAGGCGATGGAGCCCTGGTTCCGGCCCATACCTCTCGTCGTCTCTGACTCCGGCCTGAGGTGGGGCGAGATCCTCGGGTTGCAGCCGCGCGACATCTACTTCCCCGAGAAGGGTGCGTCGCCAGCAACACGAAAGACGGCACCGGGTGGCTCGGTCACTGTCCGTCGAGTCATCACCGAACCTGGCAAGAAGATCACCGGCACTGCCTCCCCCTTCGCACTGAAGGAGTACCCCAAGACGGAGTTTCCCCGGACCATCGGTCTGGGGGCGAACGTGGTAACCCTGCTGCAGGACTTGATTGACGCAAGGTCCATCGCCTACGACGGCTTCATCTTCTTGACGAAGGAGGGGAACCACATCTCCCGTTCCGTGTACAACAAGGCCTGGAAGCACGCGTTGACAGAGGTTGGTCTCGACGGCGTGCGGCCGTACGATCTGCGCGCCAGCAACATCTCGTGGATGCATGCGGGAGGGGCGGACCTCCCCACGATCATGGCGAGGGCCGGCCACATCCGAATCGACACGACCCGCCGGTACACGGCGGCGCTCCCCGACTCCGACAAGCGCGCACAAGCGGCACTACGAGCGGTCCAGAAGCGCTACAAGGCGACGGGACCGTCGACCCCCTGAAGCCTTGGGCCGGGCAAGTTCCAACTCGCCCTCAATGATCGCTTGAACTGTGCTGACCTTGATGCGCACCGACTTCCCCACGCTTACCGACGGAAGATCGCCGTCATGTGCGCGCCTATAGATGAACTGGGGGCTGACCCTGAGCGCGGCGG
>JAYTHM010000423.1:0-3605 GCA_043732645.1 Frankiales bacterium | reverse complement strand
CTGGGCGACCTCGGCGCCGACGTGGTCAAGACCGGGATGCTCGCCTCAGGGCCGGTCGTGGTTGCCGTCGTCGAGGCCGTCATGGGCCGGCCACTGGTCGTCGACCCCGTCGGCGTGAGCAGCTCCGGCCAGTCGCTCCTGACCCCGGAAGGCCTGGCCCTGCTGAGATCTGAGCTCCTCCCGCTCGCCCTGGTCGTGACGCCGAACCTCGCCGAGGTGCTCGCGCTGACCGGCTTCGCGGTGGCCTCGTCGAAGGACCTGCTCGAAGCCGCCCGACGGGTCCACGCCCTCGGCCCCGCTTGGGTGCTGGTCAAGGGCGGCCACCTGCCCGGAGCGCCGGTAGACCTGCTCTGGGACGGCACGACGTCCCTCGAGCTGGTCGGTGAGCGGGTCGCGACACCGCATACCCACGGGACCGGCTGCACCCAGGCCTCGGCCCTTGCCGCCCACCTAGCCCTCGGCTGGTCGGTCCCGGACGCCGCCACCGCTGCGAAGGCGTTCGTGACGCGGGCGATCAAACGCGGCTACGCGGTCGGAGCCGGCCCGGGTCCGGTCCGGCAGGTCTGACCGTCAGGACCGGGGAGCCGGGCAGCCGCAGGGTAGGCAAGTCAGGAAGGGCCGGCGTCCCACTCGCGGTCCTCGGCGTCCTGCTTGTCGTTGCGCTCCTGCACCGTCTGAAGCGCGTGCTCGGCGCCCTCACGGGTGGGGAAGGGCCCGAGGCGCACCTCTGCCCGGCAGCCGTTGTCGTCCTCGACGGTGTGGTGGTCGGTGCACCAGAAGAAGGCCATAACCCGAGCGTGCCACGATTGTCTCCCCGACACCCCCCGCACAGCCCCCGACGACCCACGACGACAGGCCAAGGAGCGAGTTGATGGCGGTCTACGCCCTCGGGGACCGCGTCCCCGACATCGATGAGGACGCCTACGTCCACCCGGACGCCACCGTGATCGGCGACGTCCGGATCGGGGCCGGCAGCACCGTCTGGCCCAGTGCCGTGCTGCGTGGCGACTACGGCACGATCACCGTGGGGGAACGGACGTCCATCCAGGACGGAACGGTGGTGCATGCCACCTTAGACAAGCCCACGACCATCGGCAGCGGTTGCGTGGTCGGGCATCTTGCGCACCTGGAGGGCTGCACCATCGAGGACGGCGCCCTGGTCGGGTCCGGCTCGGTCGTGCTTCATGACGCCGTGGTCCGGGCCGGCGCTCTGGTCGGCGCTGGCGCGGTCGTCGGCAACGGCCAGGAGGTCCCCTCGAAGGCCATGGCGCTCGGGATCCCGGCGAAGATGCGCCTGGACGCCGTTCCCGACGGCGTCATCGCCATCGCCGCAGACCTGTACGTTGAGAACGGCCGCACGTACAAGGCCCAGCTCCGCAGGGTGGACTGAGGCAAGCGCCGGAGCCCGGACTTGCGACGACCGGTCCCCCGCAGACGGACCGGATCGGCGCGTCGGACATGGGTGGCTAGATGTGGCTAGATGGGGCGCACCGCGTCGGCCTGCGGGCCCTTTTGGCCCTGGGTGATCTCGAACTCGACACGCTGTCCCTCGTCGAGTGAGCGGTAGCCGTCCGACTGGATGGCGGAGTGGTGGACGAACACGTCCGCGCCTCCGCCGTCAACGGCGATGAAGCCGAAGCCCTTCTCGGCGTTGAACCATTTCACTGCGCCCTGTGCCATGTGCCCTGTTCTCTCTCTTGCTGCGCCGCACCCTCGTGGGACCGAATCGTGCCGACCAGAGCCAGAAGCACAAGCCTTCGGTACAGCCATACTACCGAGGTCGTACCCGGGCAACGAGGACTAACGGGCGGCGGGGGTGACCTTATGTGCCTTGATGCACGAGGTGCAGGCGTTGACCTTCTTGGTGTTGCCGCCACCGGCAGCGACCCGCACTGTCTGGATGTTGGGGTTCCAGCGACGACGGGTGCGCCGGTGGGAGTGGCTGACCGACATGCCGAAGCCCGGTCCCTTGCCGCAGACGTCGCAGTTGGCAGCCACTGTGGAACTCCTGAGAGGGTCGAGGTAAGCGGGTGAGCAGACGGATCCGTTTGTGGGCGCCGACACCGGCGAGGACAACCGGCGAACTGTAGCAGCCGGGATAACCTCGTCCTTGACGCCCGGAACGGACCCCGGGCGCGAAGGGGACGACGTGCTGCAGGTGCTCGACGCCGCTGCGCTGCGGTGGTGGTGCACCGCGGGGCTCGCTGCGCTCACCGACGCGCGGCAGGAGATCGACGACCTCAACGTCTATCCGGTGCCGGACGGCGATACGGGCACCAACCTGCAGCTGACGCTCGCGGCGGTTGTCGAGGCGGTCTCCACGGCCCCGTCGGACCTGGCTGGCACGGTGCGGGCCATGGTCACCGGATCGCTCATGGGTGCGCGCGGCAACTCGGGCGTGATCATCAGCCAGCTGCTGCGTGGGTTCGGGGACGTCGCCGGTGCGCTGACGGCCATTGGTCCCGAGGACCTCAAGGCCGCTTTGAGCCACAGCGCCACCAGCGCGTACGGCGCTGTGGCCGTCCCCGTCGAGGGCACCGTCCTGACGGTCGCCAGGGCGGCGGCCGACGGCGCCGTCGGTGAGACCCTCGAGGCGGTCGTCAGGAGCGCCCGGGCCGCAGCGGAGCAGGCCCTTGCGCTCACGCCCGAGCAGCTCCCTGCCCTCAAGGCCGCCGGCGTGGTCGATGCCGGCGGTCGCGGCTGGTGCGTCCTGCTCAAGGCTCTGGAGCAGGTCGTCACAGGCCTCGTCACCGGCGTCGCGCCCCCACACCCAGCGCTGCTCGTCGACCGCGACCGCACCGGACTGGTAGCCGCGCGGGAGGCCGGCAGTGAGGAGTTCGCCTACGAGGTTCAGTTCCTGCTCCGGAACGCGGGCAACGAGGCGGTGGCGGGCCTCAAGCAGGTCCTTGGCACCATGGGTGACTCCCTGGTCGTGGTCGGTGGCGAGGGGCTGTTCAACGTGCACGTGCACGTCAACGACGTCGGTGCCGCGATCGAGGCAGGGGTCGAGGCCGGTCGGCCGTTCCGGATCACGGTCACCCGGTTCGCAGACCAGGTGAGGGCAGACCAGGCCAGGGCAGACCCGTTCGCGGAGGGGGGTGTCCGGCCTACCGGCAGGACGGTGGTGGCCGTCGTGCCCGGCGAAGGGCTCGCGGCCCTGTTCCGGCGGTCGGGCGCGGCGGTCGTCGCGGGCGGACCCACGGCCAACCCGTCGACCCAGGAGGTGCTCGATGCGATCCTCGCGACGGGGGCGGGGCAGGTCGTGGTGCTGCCCAACGACGCCAACGTGCGCGCCGTGGCGCAGGCCGCCGCGTGCCAGGCCACCGAACGGACGGGGGTCGAGGTCGTGGTGGTGCCGACCCAGTCGGTACTCCAGGGGCTCGTTGCGCTGAGCGTGGCGGACCCCGACGAGGCCTTCGCTGCCGATGTGGTCGCCATGACCGCTGCCGCCGACGCAACCCGCTGGGCGGAGATCACCACGGCCGTCCGCGCGTCCCAGACGGCAGCCGGCCCGTGCCGGGCCGGGGACGCACTGGGTCTGGTCGCCGGCGCCGTCGTCCTGGTCGGGACCGACGTCGAGCAAGCCGCCCGGGACGTGCTCTCCC
>JAYTHM010000422.1:0-3620 GCA_043732645.1 Frankiales bacterium | reverse complement strand
CGCCGCAGCCCCCCGAGGCGCCCTCACCGGGGCATCACGTGAAGCCGTACGACATCAGGACCTTCTGACCCTCGGCGCTCTGCACATAGCCGATGAAGGCGTCGGCATCTTCGCGGGCGCCGATGCCCTTGACGGCGCCGATCGTCAGCGAAGTCGTCGTACCGGGAAGGGGGACGCCGCCAACCTGAGAGCCGACCAGGTCTGTCACGTAGGCGATCCCGGCGTCGGCCTCACCGAGCCGGACCTTGGTCACGACCCCCGTGACGGCGTCCTCGAGCGACACCGGCTTGACCGTGACGTGGGCCGCTTTGAGGGCCTTGGCGGCGGCCTTGCCGACGGGCACGGTCGGTCCGGCGAGCACGACCTTCAGCCCCGGCTTCGCAAGCCCCGCGAGGGTGGTGATCTTCAACGGGTTGTCCTTGGCGGTGACGATCGCGAGCTGGTTGTGGGCGAAGACGATCGGCGCTGCGGACAGCTTGTCCTTGACCTGGTCGATCGAAAAGACGTCGGCGGTGGCGAGCACCGATGCTGGAGCGCCCTGCTTGATCTGAGCCACCAGCGTTGGCGATCCGGCGAAGGAGAAGCTCACATGGAGCTCTGGGTGGATGGCTTCGAAGGCCTTGCCTTCGGCGGTGAACGCCTTCGTCAGCGAGGCGGCGGCGAAGACCGTGATGGTTCGCTTCGTCCCGTCGGTGGCGCTCTTGGAGGACCCGGACCCGCAGCCTGCGAGCAGGGCGGCAAGGGCGAGGACGAGCACGGACGAGCGATGGTTCATGAGAGCTCCACAACGACGTGGGTGGACTTGACAGACGCGCGGGCGGGGACACCCGGGGCCAGCCCGAGGTCGTCGACGGACTCGGTGGTCATGAGCGAGACCAGCCGGTGCGGGCCGGACTGCACCTCGACCTGGGAGACCACGTCACCGCGCAGGACGCGCGTGACGATGCCCTCGAAGGCGTTGCGGGCGCTCGTCGCCTTCGGCCCACTCGGGTCTCCGGCCAGGCCGACGGCGAAGGCGGCGAGGACCGATCCCTCGACGACGCGGCGGCCGTCGTTGCCCTCGGTGGTCTCCAGCCGCCCGGCGTCGGCCCAGCGACGCAGCGTGTCGTCGCTGACGCCCAGCAGCTGTGCGGCTGCTGAGAGCCGGAAGAGGTGCATGTGCGGCAGCATAAGCTCTCCATGGTTGCAGATGCGGCTGGTCTGGGGAAGGGTGGGCCGCCGGCCTACCGGGTCTGAGAGGGTGAAGGGATGAACCGTCTGGACCTCGACCCGGCCGAGCTCGGTGCCGGGATCTACCCCTGGCTGACGAGCGTGGTCGTACCGCGCCCGATCGCCTGGGTCTCGACGCGCTCCACGGCCGACGTGGACAACCTCGCGCCGCACTCGTTCTTCACGATCGCGGGCATCGACCCACCCGTCATCAGCTTCACCTCGGTGGGGGCCAAGGACTCGTTGCGCAACATCCTCGCCACCGGTGAGTTCGTCGTCAGCGTGTGCACCGAGGACCTCCGCGACCAGGTCAACCTCACCGGGACCGACTTCCCGGCCTCGGTCAGCGAGTACGACGAGGTCGGGTTGACCCGGGAGCCCTCGCTGAAGGTCGCGCCGCCGCGCGTTGCCGAGTCACCGGTCGCGATGGAATGTCGGCTCCTCGACACGAAATCCTTCGGTGACTGCACCGTGGTCTTCGGGCAGGTCGTGCACCTCGTCGTCTCCGAGGCCGTCCTGCGCGACGGCCGGCCGGAGATCTCCCTCTTGCGGCCGGTTGCCCGACTTGGCGCCAACGAGTGGTCTGACATCGGCGACGTGACGAGCCACCGCCGGATCCCGTTCAGCGAGTGCTCGGCATGACCGGGCCGGTCGTGTCGAGCAGGGCCGCCACGACCAGGTCGGCCCTGCTCGCCGCGGCCCGCGAGGTCTTCGCGCAGTCGGGCTTCGCGGAGGCGTCCATCGCGGAGGTGGTCGGTCGAGCGGGCGCGTCCGTCGGCAGCCTCTACCACCACTTCGGAGGCAAGTCCGAGCTCTACCTCGCGCTGTTCGACGACTATCAGGGTGGGCAGGAGGCACGCTCCGCACAGGCCGTGCGCGCGGCCCGCTCCGCGGGAGAGGGCGATCCGCTCGCGCTGTTCCTCGTCGGTGGCGCGTCCTACCTGCAGGGTTGTTGGGCCGAGCGGGACCTGGCCCGGATGTTTCTGGCCGGCGGCGGACCGCCGGGGTTCGAACTGCTCGGCAGGCGGCGATACCGGGCATGGACCCGGCGCAACGCGACCCTGCTGGGCGCCGATACCGGAGACCCCTGGAACGAGGCGCTGGTCCTCGTCCTGACCACCATCATCAGCGAGGCGGGCCACGAGGTGGCGGTTGCCGAGGACGAGGAGTCCTCTCGCCTGCTCGCTTCCAACGTGCTCGAACTCATCGCCAGGATTGGACGCCCATGACCACCATCGCCCCGCTGCACGAAGACCTGCTCAGCCGACGCAGCGACTACCCGGTCCTGGCCCGTAAGACCTACCTGGCCAGCCACACCCTCGGAGCCATGCACGCCGGTACGCCGGGACGGCTGGCGAGCTTCGCCGAGCTCTGGGCGACCGATGGGGTCGTGGCCTGGGAGCAGTGGCTGCCGGAGGTCCGAAGGGTCGGTGACCTCGTCGGTTCCCTGATCGGCGCCCCGGCCGGCACGACCGTCATGCGCCAGAACGTCGCGGACCTGCTGGGTGATGTCATCAGCTGTGTTGACTGGCGCGGCCCGCGCAACCGGATCGTGACGTCGTCCCTGGAGTGGCCGGGCTCGCTCAACACTTGGTCCCAGATCGAGCGCCTCGGCGGCGAGGCTGTCGTCGTGCCCGGGGCGGGGATCGAGCTGGACCTGGAGGCGATGCTGGCCGCGATCGACGAGCGCACCCTGGTCGTGGAGTGCTCGCACGTGTTGTTCCGCACCTCCACCCTCAACGACGTGAAGCCGCTGATCGACCGGGCCCACGAGGTCGGCGCGCTGACCGTCATCGACGGCTACCAGGCCGCCGGGACCGTTCCGGTCGACGTGGTCGCCCTCGGGGCCGACGTCTACCTGGGCGGGTCGGTGAAGTACCTGTCCGGCGGCCCCGGTAACGGCTGGATGTATGTTCGTCCCGGTCTAGACCTCGAGCCCGTGACGACCGGCTGGTTCGGTCAGGCGCGGCCGTTCGACTTCGACCCGGACAACCACTACGCCGACGGGGTCACCCGCTTCGCCGGCGGGACGCCCGGCGTACCCGCGCACTACGCCGCGGCTCCGGCCTACGAGGCGCTGGCCTCGATCGGCATGCAGCGCATCCGCGAGCGCTCGGTGTCGATGACCCAGCCGTTGGTGGAGTCCGCGCTGGAGCGCGGCTTCACCGTCCGCTCCCCGCTCGACCCGTCACGACGGGGCGGTCACGTCACCATCGACCCGGGCCGCACACCGGGCGACAGTCAGCGGATCCATGACGCCCTGCATGCCCAAGGCTTCGTGGTCGACCACCGCCCCGGGGTCGGCATCCGGGTCTCGTTGCACTTCTACAACAGTCTCGACGAGGGCCTTGCCTGCCTCGACGCCATGCAGGCTGCCGCGGGATGACCGACAATGGTGGGGTGTCCGTTAT
>JAYTHM010000421.1:0-3620 GCA_043732645.1 Frankiales bacterium | reverse complement strand
GGGGCTCGTCTCGCCCTGCCCAGGGTGAAGGCCCTTAGCGTCGCCGCCCTCGTAGGAGTACCAGGCCGAGGAGATGAACTCCTCCACCTTGGCTGGATCGTAGGGATGGACGGTCTTGAGGTCCCCGTCGAGCAGCACCCCTGGTGCGATGGGACTCAGCGACGGTCTGGCACGCACGTGGGCCGGGTCTCCGGCAAAGGTCGCGCCGACCATACCCACGGCCATGAAGTTGGCCGGTGCCGCGCCGATGGTAAACCAGTCCTTGTAGGCCCCCATGATGGCCACAACGTCGGGGTAGTAACAGTCCCGCACGAAAGCCACGGTGTCCCGCAGCCAGGATGCGATCTGGTCGAGGTTCACCTGGTTGATCGTCGACTCGTTGTCGAGGTTGATCGAGCAGGCCATCCCGCCGACCAGGAAGTTCGGGTGCGGGTTCTTGCCCCCGAACACCGTCGCGATCCGGATCATCGTCCGCTGGAACTCCAGCGCGTCCAGGTAATGGGCCACCGCCATCAGGTTCGCCGCCGCAGGGAGCCGGTAGTCCGGGTGGTCCCAGTAGCCGTTGGTGAAGATGCTCAGCTGGCCGCTGGCCAGGACCCCCTCGAGGGTGGCCTTCACCTCCGTCATCCGGCCGACGGAGTTGTTGGCCCACGTCGACCCGATCTCACGGGCGAAGGCCAAGGCCGCGGACGGGTCGCCCTTAGCCGCGGAGGGGATGTTGACCCAATCCAAGGCCTGCAAGTGGTAGAAGTGGATAACGTGGTCTTGCACGGCTTGCGTCCCCAGCACCAGGTCCCGGATCAGCACAGCCTGCTCGGGCGGCGGGTAGTCCAAGGCGTTCTCCACCGCGACGACCGAAGCCACCGCGTGGACGGCTGTGCACACCCCGCAGATCCGCTGGGCGAACGCCCAGGCGTCGCGCGGGTCCCGGTCCTTGAGGATCATTTCGATGCCACGGAACTGCGTCACCTCGCACCAGGCGTCTGTGATCTTGCCCTTGTCGGCGGTCATCTCCATCCGCAGGTGACCCTCGATGCGGGTCAGGGGATCGATGACGACGCGTTGTGTGGCCATCAGCTGTCCGGACCGGGGGTCTCGATGGCCGGAGTCTCGACCGACGCCTCGGTGGACACCGCCGGGACGACGGGCATGGTCGGCATCGGCAACCAGACCTTTTCGGGGTCGCCGAAGGCGGCGAGCGGTTCTTCTGTGCTGCGCTCCCCACGGCGCTGTGCCCAGCGGCTGACGGCTGTGGCAGCACCGTGCACCGCGACCCCGCCGACTGTCGCGCCAAGCAGTGCGAGACCCACCTTGTTGGCGGTCGTCTCGACCCCGATGCCGGGTACTCGGACGTCAGGCAGCGTGCTGTAAAAGGGCGTGAACTTGTCGAAGAAGTCCTTCTCTGTGCAGCCGATACACGGGTGCCCGGAGCCGATGGGCCAGCTGGTGCCGAGGTTCCACTGCACGATTGGGCAGGGACTGAAGGTGTCCGGGCCCTTGCAACCCACCTCGTACAGGCACCAACCCTTACGGGCCCCCACATCGTCGAAGGTGTGCACGAACTGGCCCGCGTCGTAGTGGGCCCGACGCGAGCAGCTGTCGTGGATCCGTTGACCATAGGCAAACAAGGGTCGGCCCTCGCCGTCCGTCTCGGGGAGCTCGTCATGGATGAGCAGGTAGGTGATAGCGGCAGTGATGACCTCACCGATCGGCGGACAGCCCGCGACGTTCAGCACGGGCTTGTCTGTGATGATCGCCTCGATTCCGACCGCTCCAGTGGGGTTCGGTCGTGAGGCCTGGACCGAGCCCCAGACCGCACACGCGCCCACGGCAAGTACGGCGGTGGCCTTCGCGGCCGACCGCCGCAGAACGGTCTCGGCCGACTCGCCACCGATCACCGTGTACGCGCCCCCCGCACCAAGGGGCACCGACCCGTTGACCACAAGAATGTGGGGCTCGTCGTTGACGGCAGCGAGCGCAGCGTTAGCGGCCTCCCCGGAAGGGGCCATCAGCAGCTCGACATAATCGACCGAAAGCAAGTTCAGAATAAGGTCCTCGATCGTCGTGCCGCCAGATCGCAGGGCGCTCTCCAGACAACCGGTGCACTCCTGCAGCTGGAGCCAAACCACCCGCGGCTTCTTGATTGCCAGCAGCTTCTCCGCGATCAACTCGGCGCTAGGCGACGCCGAGGCCGGGCCAGCCGCCAGCCCAAGGACCGGCGACCCGACCGCAAAGATCGCAGCCATCCGGCCGCAGAAACCAAAGAAGTCGCGCCGCGAGACGTTCGCCCTGATGAGGTTGTCGCCCAAGGTGCCCTCGTGCCACACCGGGGCCTGGGTCGCACCGGCCCGTATCATCGTTGCGGGCTCCTCACAGGTCACGTCCGCGGGCCATTCCGACGACCAACGCCTCTTTGCAACCTAGAGGATTCCCATCGCCACCACAAAGGCCCACAGTCCTCGCGGAATGAGTCGTTCAGCCCAGCCATTCCGGACTTTGGTCCCTTGTGCCGATCCTTCGCCCGACCTGCTCTTTCGGGCGCCGTGGCCGCCAGGTCAACGTCACTCCAAGTCCTGCGTCGTGGGCTTTCGACGTCCCTGGTGACGGTTGGCGTAGAAGGCGGCCGACCAGCAGAAGGACGAGAATCCCAGGGCAGACCACATCCCCAGAGCTGCAAGTGGTGGACGATGAGCCCGAGGCTTGCGCCGCTCGGTTCGTGCCTGGACGCATGTCGAGGGACATCTCCGATGGCATCCGTGACCAAGGATCAGCTGACTGTCAGTTCTTGGTGCATACCGTTCTCATAGTGGTTAGGCAGATTGCAGACGAGCTCGTAACGACCGGGCTTGAGTCTGACGCTGGTCCACCCGACGGTCCTGGCCTTGATGCCGTCGCCTGAGCCGCCTAGGCAGGAGTTTGACGCTTCGCCCAGGCTCCCCGCCTCGTCGATCTTGCCGTCTGGCCCAGGAGTTCGCCCACCGGCAATGCGGCCTGCCGTCAGTGGGAGGATCACGAGCTCGTGAGTGCGCCAGCCCATGTTCGAGGCGACCAGGCTGATCGTGCCGGCAGAAATCGACCCGGAAGCAACCCTCAGCATCATGTGCCCGCCCAACGGAGCGTCGCCACCCATCATTGTCGTCATGCCCATGTCGGCCAGCGTTACCCCAACTGAACGACCAGGCAGGGAGGACGGTGCCGAACACGTCAACGATGAGTAGTGGAATCCCGAGCTGCCGTCCATCATGCCGCCGCCGGATTGATTGTTGCCCTGAGCACAGCCAGTAAGCCCAAGAGTGACGACAAGCCCGGCGGTGACGTATGAGCGGAGAAGGATGGGACGGGTCATCGCGTCAGTACACCGACCCGCGTTCGGATCGGACAGGGTCTTACGTCCCGCAACTCAGTTGAGCCTGCACGGAAAACACCCGGGCGATCCACGCCCGCGTCTGCGCGGGCCTGACGGGTGACGTTCTCGAGATCGGTTCGGGACTGGGCCGAACTTGCCGCACCTTCCGGCTGGCCCGGGGGTACCCTGAACCTCCCGGGCCGGCAGCACATCGGTTCAGCCGGACGTCCCATCCCCGGCTGCTCGGTCCGGATCGCCGAGGACGGGGAGATCC
>JAYTHM010000420.1:0-3622 GCA_043732645.1 Frankiales bacterium | reverse complement strand
GGCGCTCTGCGGCGGCGTCCCGGTTCTGCAGCTGGCTGCGGTGCTCACTGGCCGCGACGGTCAAGACCCCGTCATTGAGGCGGGTGCCTAGGCGCTCGAGGGCGCGCGCGAGCAGGTGCGGCGGAAGCACCCGGGTGAGGTCGACGCTCAGCTCAGCCCGGCTGTCGCTGGTGTTGACGTGCTGCCCGCCCGGTCCGGACGAGCGGGAGAAGCGCCAGCTCAGCTCGGCCTCGGACACGACGAGGCCGGGCATGATCTGCAAAGGTCCGAGCATGACGACAGCCTGTCATCTGCATCCGCCGGTTTCGGCATGCTTTTCTTGGGCAAGTCAACGTTTGCGTGCCAGCGGGCCGCTTTCTAATCATGTGCAGGGGGACAGGTGCGGTGGACCATCGGCGCTAACCCTCTCGAGGCGCGGGACGTGCGACATGAGGCCGTACATTGGCTCACCGGCGCCGGGATCAGCCGGGCGGACGACGCGGCGCTGGTCATCGCGGAGCTGCTCGCCAACGCGGTCCGGGCGGCCCACGGAACGGTCAGCCTGGAGGTGTCGCTCGTCGACGGGCAAGTCCACATTGCTGTGACGGACGACGGTCCCGGCCTGCTCGAGCTGCCGGGGGCGACCTTGCCGTCACCGCAGGCCGAGGGCAGCCGCGGCCTGTTCTTGGTGCGCCAGCTCAGCTCGGACGTCGAGTTCGCTGCTGACCCGGAAGGCTTCACGGTCCGCTGCTGGGTGCCGATCTGCGTCGACCTCGTCTCCTGACGCTCGGCGCGTGCTCGTGCGTGGTCGGGAACGCCGACGGACCGTAGTGGCTGCCCCGGGCTCGTCGCCATCGCCGAAGGCGTGGTGACGGTCGGGCAGTGGGACCGTTCCGGGCCCTCATGGTTGCTGCTTCGCGTTACAGCCTGGGAGCGGTTGCGATGCCCCCGAGCGGCCCAGCCGTCACCCCAGGCAACGCCACGACCATGTCAACGTGCTGCGGCTCGTCGAAGCCGCAGCCGGGTGGAAGCGGCGCCGCCGGGGCGGGTCCTGGGCCGTCACACGGGTCGCTGCGCCAGCGCGACGAGCCCGGTGCCGCGGTGCGGGAACTGCCGCTGCAGTAGCCGGAACGGCGTGGTCCCGACCTGTAGGGCCCGAGCCGCCGCCGCCGGTGGCTGGAACAGCCGACCGCTGCCTGAGGTGAGTTCCGCCAGGGTGGCGGCGTCGAGGTTGTGCTGCACACCCTTCGGGACCGGCTTGCCGGCCTTGCGGAGCCGGCGGGCGCCGATGACGTTGCGCAGGCTCTCGAGTAGGTTCCCCAGGCCCGCACCGTAGACCACCACCTGCGGGTCGACCAGGCCGGCCTTGCGCATCAGGTCGGCGAACGCGTCAGGGTCATAGCGACGGAAGTGCCCGACCATCGCGTCGCTCGGGCCGTACCGCTCGGCGAAGGCGGGGGTGGAGAGCAGCATCCAGCCGCCGGGACGGACCCGCTCGACCCAGCCGGTCAGCGCGGCGGCGTCGTCCTTGATGTGCTCGATGACCTCAAAGGAGCAGACCAGGTCGAAGGTGCGGCTGGGCTCGACGACGTCCTCCATCAGGCCGTGCCGTACTTCCCCCCGGCCGAGGCTCGCGACCCGGCCCTGCGCGACACCGCAGGACGTGGTGTCCGGTTCGACCCCGAGGTAGTCGGTGGTAGCCGCGATCCGGGTGCCCATCGAGCCCTGGCCGCAGCCGATCTCCAGCACGGTGCGGACGTCACGCGGCAGCAGTCGGGTCACCACGTCCCAGCGGAGCCAGGCGTTGGGGCTGAGGGCGGGAAGCGTCATGCGTGCGCCTTCCTGAGGAGCGTGTCGTAGAGGGGCGCGACGACCGCCTCGGGGAGGAACTGCTGCTGTGCAAGGTCCCAGGCAGCTTGCCGGAGCGCGAGCAGTCGCGCGGGGTCCGCGCTCAGCTCGGTCAGCGTTGCGGCGAGGACGTGGGGGTCGCCGGGGGGAACCAGCACGGCGGCGGCGCCGAAGGCCCGGCGCTGCGGCGGGGTGTCGGAGGTGACCAGGCAGCAGCCTGCGGCGGCTCCCTGGAAAACCTTGTTCGGTACCACCCGGGTGCCCTTGCCTGCGGCGCTGAAGATGCCCAGGCAGACGTCGTGCTTACGCACTAGCGCGGGCAGGTCGGCTGGCTCGACCCAGTCCAGCCAGGTGACGTCGGCGCCCTTCGCAAGCTCCCGGGTGCGCTTGAGGTCTTGGCCGCTGCCGACCATGGTCACCTCGATGCCGGACCCGAGCAGAGCGAGCGCCTCCCCGATCACCGGAGCCCCCTGCAACGGCGTGTACAGCCCGAAGAACACCACCCGAAGCGGGCCCTCCCGCGGGGTCGGCGGCTTGGCCACCCAGGCCTCGGGTGCACCGACCGGGACGACCAGCCCGTCTGTACCGGCGGGGAGCATCGCGAGGTGCTCGTCGGTGTCGACCACGACCACGTCCGATGCTCGGATCGCGGCGCTGTCGAGGGCCCGGAGAAGCCGTTGCTTGAGGCCGCCCGCGCCGCGGTCGCGGGCGGTGTCGGAGGCGAAGATGAGCATGTCGTGCACGATCAGCGGCCGCCGGTACAGCATGCGCGCGAGCAGCACGTCGAAGTGCCCGAGGTAGCCGACCAGCACCGCGTCAGGGGTCGGCAGCCGGCGGGACCGGAGGGTCAGCTGCCACCAGGTGCCGATCAGCATCACGAGCAGCAGCGGAAGCCGCCATGGCTCCTTGAGTATCTGGACCCGGTCGGCGGTGTCGAGCGCCAGGGGGACGTTGCACGTGTCGACGTCGACGCCACGAGCCCGCAGGCCGTCGAGGAGGATCGCGATGCGGGGGTGACGGACCGCGTCGAAGCTGCCGAAGGCCTGAACGCGCATGCGCTGACGGTACCTGCGGCGGGCCGCAATACTGGGCGCATGACCCGACGTCGCGTGCTCCGGGGGACCGCGCTGGCCGTGGTCCTCGTACTGGGCGCGCTGGCGGTCGGCGAGAGCGGCGGCAAGCTTGTTGACCACCTGGCCGAGCTGAGCGCCGGTTCGCTCGCCGGCGCAGGCCTGGCGGTGCTGGCGGGCCTGTTCGCGACGATGCTCAGCTGGCGGGCGGTGCTCACCGACCTCGGCTCGCCGCTGCCGCTGTCCGCCGCACTGCGGGTGTTCTTCCTCGGCCAGCTTGGCAAGTACATCCCCGGCTCGGTCTGGCCGGTGCTAGCCCAGATGGAGCTCGGCAAGGAGCACGGTGTCCCCCGTAGCCGGTCCGGGACGGTGGGGGCGCTGACCGTAGCGCTGAGCCTGGTCGCTGGGCTGCTGACCGCCGCGGTCACGCTGCCCTTCACCAGTGCCGACGCGCTCTCGCACTACTGGTATGCCTTCCTCGCCGTCCCCGTGCTGGGCATCGGCCTGGTCCCGGCAGTCGCGAACCCGGTCCTGGACAAGCTGCTCCAGCTCGCCCGGCGTGGTGGCCTCAAGGAGCGGCTGACGCGCCGTGGCATGGCCATTGGCCTCGGTTGGGCGGTTCTGGCCTGGGTGTCATTCGGCTTCCAGGTGTGGTTCCTGGCGCTCACCCTCGGGGCCTCCGGAGCGCTGCCGCTGTCGATCGGGGCGTTTGCGCTCGCCTGGAC
>JAYTHM010000419.1:0-3627 GCA_043732645.1 Frankiales bacterium | reverse complement strand
GCGCCGATGTGGTCCTCGTGGCCGTGCGTGAGGACCACCGCGTCGACGTCGTCCAGACGGTCCCGGATGTAGCTGAAGTCCGGCAGGATCAGGTCGATCCCGGGCTGCTCGGTCTCCGGGAACAGCACGCCGCAGTCGACGATCAGCAGCTGCCCGTCGTACTCGAAGACGGTCATGTTGCGACCGATCTCGCCAAGACCGCCCAGGGCCACGACGCGTAGGGCTCCGGTAGCCAGCGGCGGCGGCGGCCCGAGGTCGGGGTGCGGGTGGCTCATGCGAGCACCCCAGCTGCGACGAGGTCGGTGCGCAGCTGCGCGACCTCGTCCGCGGTGGCCTCGACCAGCGGCAGCCGCACCGGGCCGACCGGGAACCCGAGCAGCGCGAGCGCTGCCTTCACCAAGATGGTGCCGGGGCTGCGAAAGATGCCGGAGTAGATCGGCAGCATCCCCTCGTGCAGCGCGCGGGCTCCGGCGACGTCACCGGAGGCAAAGGCCTCGATCATCTGTTTGGTCCGCCCTGCGACGACGTGCGTGGAGGTGCCGATGACCCCGACGGCGCCCAGCGACAGCAGCGGGAGCGTCCACGGGTCGTGGCCGGAGTAGTAGGCCAGGTCGCTCTGCGAGAGCACCCACGAGGTCGACTCGAGGTCCAGCTTGGCGTCCTTGATGGCGACCACCTGTGGGTGCGCCGCGAGCTCCAAGACCGTTGCCTGGGTGAGGGCAAGCCCGGTGCGGCCGGGGACGTCGTAGAGCATCACCGGCAGGTCGGTCGACTCGGCAACAGCCACGGTGTGCGCGATGACCCCGGCCTGCGGCGGCCTGTTGTAGTACGGCGTGACGACCAGCAGCCCGGAGGCGCCGGCCTTCGCGGCGTCCTGGGCCATGAGGGTCGCGTGCGCGGTGTCGTTGCTGCCGACCCCGGCCACGACCGTGGCCCGGCCACCGACGGCGTCGACGACGGCTCGCAGCAGGTCGGCCTTCTCGCTGCGGTGGGTCGTGGGCGCCTCACCCGTCGTACCGCTGATGACCAGGCCGTCGTTGCCGTTTCCGACCAACCGGTCGGCGAGCTCCGCGGCCCGGTCCAGATCGACGGCACCGTCGGGGGTGAACGGCGTGACCATCGCGGTCAGCACCTGTCCAAAGGGAGGGGGGCTCATGAAGCGAGGCTACCGCCCGCGGGGCCCCCGCTCGTGCTGCTCCCGCGGGTCAGGCCTCGCTGAGGGCCTGGCACTGGCCGTGGGCGGGACGACCTCGTCGGCCTCGGTGCCGGTGGGGGTGGCCTGGTAGGTCGCGAGCAGGGCCTTGGCCACCTCGGCGAGCGCAAGGGTGACGCTCAGCGGGCCGAACGACAGGAGCACGGTCGGGCCCTCGACGCGGACCGCGACCTCCCCGTCGCTGATCGGGGCGCCCAAGCCGAAGCTGAGCAGCGATCGGTCGATGACGAGGTCCGCCAGCTGGCCGTCCTCGAGGACCACGAGCCGGACCGCGGAGAGCAGGTCCGAGGCACCCGGGTTGACCATCGGCGCTGCTCGCATGATCGAACGCGACTGCACCGCTGTCACGTGCGGCGGCTCAGCCTTCGCCGACGAGGGGGCTGCTGGCAACCTCGGTGCCGTCACCGAGCGGGCTGATGGCGAAGTCGGCGAACACGTTGGGCGCGACCCGCTGCAGCTCGCGCAGCATCGCGATCGCGAGCTCGCGGATCTCGACGTCGGCGTGCTCGGAGGCCCGCATCGCCACGAAGTGCCGCATCGCCCGGTAGTTGCCGGTGACGACGATGCGGGTCTCGGTCGCGTTGGGCAGGACAGCCCGCGCAGCCTGCCGGGCCTGCTTGCGCCGGGCGGTGACGTTCTCGACGTCGGCAAACTTCTTCTCCAGGCCCTCGAGCAGCTTGGTGTACGACGCCAGTGCCACCTCCCCCGCCTCGAGGAACAGCGCGTGCAGCTCGGGGTCATCAGCGATGACGCCCGGCTCGACCATCGCGGCGTCGCGCTCGGGCACGTAGCGCTGCGAGAGCTGGCTGTAGGAGAAGTGCCGGTGCCGGATCAGCTCATGCGTGAGGCTGCGGCTGATCCCGCTCAGGTAGAAACTGACCGAGCCGTGCTCAAGGACGCTGAGGTGCCCGACCTCCAGAATGTGCTGGAGGTAGCCGGCGTTGCTCGCCGTCGCCGGGTTCGGCTTGGTCCAGCTCTGGTAGCAGGCCCGCCCGGCGAACTCGGCCAGGGCCTGACCGCCGTCCACGTCGGTCTCCCAGGGGACGTCGGCCGGCGGGTCGAAGTGGGTGTAGGCGATGACCTGGACCTTGAGCGGCGCGAGCGCCGGAACAGCAGACAAGACACTTCTCCGTACGGCCGAGAACGGGCCGCGGGCAGGGAAGCGCGGCGGGGATAGCCTAGCCGCCGACACGTGCCCGGCACCTGCAGCACGCCGCCGACATGCACGGGCAGGTGCCGTTGCTGTTGCTGTTGCCTGGGCGCGGGCGAGGTCCCTCGCGAGGTCGCCCCGGTCCTCGGCGACCACGTCTGTGCGCCCCTGCCAGGCCGCTGCCCCGTCGTGCAGCAACAGCCGGCAGTAGTAGCCGTAGACCGGCTTTGGCGACGGGACGTAGACCTCGATCCGGTCGTCGACGTCCCACAGCCGCTGGGTCCGGGACCGCTCCCACACCAGCGGGTCGAACGGCGACAACAACGCCGACCGACGGACCTTGCGCGGCACTGCCGCCCCGACCGACAGGTAGGCGACGTCACGCCAGCCCTCGCCGGACACCGGCAGCAGTGCACCCTCCTCAACGAGCGATGCGACGGCGGTGTCCCCCTCTGAAGACCGCGGCCGGAAGTAGTCCCGCAGGTCCTTGCACGTCGCCACCCCGTGCGCCCGCGCGGAGATCCGGACCAGCTCGTGCTGGGATCAGCTCATGCAGGGCGGTCGACCTGACGTCGACCGGTCCTCTCCGGGAGTGGTCCGGGATCTGGGGTCCGGCCACCGACCACCCCGCGGCCGATTGCCGACCCTTTACCGGATCAGGCGTACGTGGATTGGCACGTCAAGGTCGGCCCACGCACGATCAGCGGTGAGCACTTCGGCAGGGTTGCTTCGCACTGCGAGTGCAAGACAGCATCGATCACCCAGCGAGAGTGCCTTCCCGCCGGCAAGTGAACGCATGGCCCCGGCCAGTTCGGCGTCCTGCTCAATAACGGGCTCAATCGTGACGCCGGCGGCCGCGAGAAGCTCACGCACACGACTGACGTCGATGCCGGCATCGACGAGCTTTCCGATGACCTCGGCGAGGTTCGCCGCACCGAGTGAGGCAGTCTGCAGTTCTTCCGCGACAATGTCGGAGCCGGGCTCATCGTGAACCAGCGCAAGCACGGCGGAGGCGTCCAGCACCGTCATTCCGCGGCTGCTGCCAGGCGGCGTTCGGCCAGCAGCTCATCAACGAGCGAACGGGCGATCGGGACGTTCGATGCCAGACCACGCAACTCGGCCACGGCATCCTGCTGGCGCTCGAGAACCAACCGCTTCCCGGCCAGGTGCAGGTGCAGGCGATCGCCTGGAGCAAGACCCAGCACGGCGCGGACGGCTGCTGGGATGACAAGTCGACCCTGCTGACCAAGTACCAAGGTGGCAT
>JAYTHM010000418.1:0-3639 GCA_043732645.1 Frankiales bacterium | reverse complement strand
CGGAACGTGCTGTTCCACCGCGTCAGCCCGCTATCTCGTCGATGGCCGCCACCTCCCGGACGTGTTGCTCGGCGTGGTCGTACCGGCGTACGGACAAGAAGTTGTCTTTGCCACGTAGGCCGGATGTGGGACCCGCCGGCATGTCCTACGACGTTCGTCCGGTGGGCCTGAGGCGGGTCGGCGCTGGCTCCTACGGCAGGGGCTTGGTGAGCACGGCGAAGGCGAGGTCGTCCCGGCGGGGGCGGCCGAAGCGCTCCTCGCCGTACGGGAAGGGGCGGACCTCGCCGGTGTCGCGGTAGCCGCGCCGGAGGTAGAACGCGATCAGCTCCGACCGCACCGACAGGACCGTCATCTCGACACGGGACAGCCCGGCACCGGCGGCGCGGGCCTCGGCCTCGGCCAGGACGGCAGAGCCGACGCCGGAGCCCTGCAGGCCCGGGCGTACGGCGAACATCCCGAAGTAGGCGTGGCCGTCACGGGGGACGAGCGCGCAGCAACCGACGAGGGCGCCTGAGCCGCTTGCGTCCTCGAAGGCGAGCAGCAGGTGGGGGAGGGTTTCGAGGACGGCCTCGGGGTCGGTCCGCTGGCCGTCGAGCAGGTCGGCCTCGGTGGTCCACCCGGCCCGGCTGCCCTCGCCGCGGTAGGCGCACTCGACCAGGGACACGATTGCCGGGACGTCCTCTAGAGCAGCAGGCCGGAAGGTCAGCATCACGTGGACAGTCTGCCTGCAGTACTTCGAGGGTGGCTGCAAGGGCTGAAATGGTCCTGGCCCGGCGGACGAAATCCGGGGGGTGCCAGGATCACGTCCCCGGCTATGTCCCAAGGAGACCCTGCATGTCGCTGTACGACATTCCGCTCACCACGCTGGACGGCAAGCCGGCCAGCCTCGCCGACCACGAGGGTGAGGTCCTGCTGGCGGTCAACGTCGCGTCCAAGTGCGGCTTCACCCCGCAGTACGAGGGCCTGGAGAAGCTGCACGAGACCTACGCCCCCCGCGGCTTCGCGGTCCTCGGCTTCCCGTGCAACCAGTTCCTGTTCCAGGAGAAGGGCAGCGCGGACGAGATCGCCCAGTTCTGCAGTCTGACGTACGGCGTGACCTTCCCGATGTTCGAGAAGCTCAACGTTCGCGGCCGCAAGCAGCACCCGCTCTACGCCGAGCTCACCAAGGCCGCTACGGCCGACGGCAAGGGCGGGGGCGTGAAGTGGAACTTCGAGAAGTTCCTCATCAGCCGCGGCGGTGACGTCATCGGCCGCTGGCGCTCCAAGACGACGCCGGAGGACCCGGCTGTGACCAAAGCGATCGAGGCCGCCCTCGGCTGACCCGGGAGCACGCCGCGGCCTCGCCTTGGGATGCGTGATGAGCCAAGCCGTTCCATGGTGACGTGTCGGCGCCGCCCGACCCCCCTGATGGGCGGCGCCGGTCCGCCTAGGCCGAGATCTAGGTCGGCCCCGGCCGGAGTGCGCGTAGGCGACCCGCCAGGAAGTCCCGTTCGACAGCGTTGGTCGTGAGCAGCAGCGCCTCCTGGTAGGCCGTGGCTGCCTCACGCGTAGGGCCGAAGGGGCGCAGGAAGTCGGCCCTGGCCACGGGGGAGCCTCTCACCCGGTAGGACCACCGCGACAGCCCCAGATCGACAGCCGCCCGCCGACCCGCCGGCGGGCTAGGCGGGGCTGGGTGTCGGTAGCCTCGGCGCCATGCCGCACCGTCCCGCTGACGCCCCCGCGGTGCTGCGGGAGCTGCGCCTGCTCGACGGCCCCAACCTGTATTTCCCGCGGGCCGCCTGCAAGGTGGTCCTCGACCTTGACGACCTGCTCGCCCTGCCCGAGGACGACTTCGCCCTCCGGGCCGCGCACTGGGGCACACCTGTGGCGCGTCCCGGCCGACCGGGCTCGCAGGTGCGGGCCCGGGTCCTCGCCAGGGTCCTGCTCGGCGTCACCCGCTCCTTGGCGCGCACCGCCGGGGTGGGGCGGCTCGCCGTACGCAGTCGACCGGGTCCTGAGCCGGGGCAGTTGACCGTCGCGTTCCCGTGGCGCAGGAGGGGTCTTGCGCAGGCGCTCGGGGTGGCGCTGGCCCGGACCCTTGAAGGCGCGTCCGTCGACCTGGTCGGTGTCGAGCCGGGGGCGGCGCCGTCCACGCCGCGGCCGCGGATCCCTGTCGTCGCCGTGACCGGTACCAACGGCAAGACGACCACCACCCGCCTGGTCGCGCACATGTCGCGCTGCGCAGGCAATGTCACCGGCTGGTCCTCGACCGACGGCGTCTTCATCGACGGCGTCGCTGTCGAAGAGGGCGACTGGAGCGGGTACGGCGGAGCGGGCCGCGTCCTGGCCGACCACACCGTGCAGCTGGCCGTCCTCGAGACGGCCCGCGGCGGCCTACTCCTGCGGGGGGCCGGTGCGTTGCACAACGACGTGTCGGTCGTGACGAACGTCGGCGCGGATCACCTTGGCATGCATGGGATCTACACCATCGACGACCTCGCGGAGGTGAAGGCCGTCGTACCGGGGATCACCCGCGAGGGGGGGTGGTGCGTGCTCAACGCGCAGGACCCGCGGGTGCTCGCGATGACCGCCACCTCGAAGGGGCGGCCATGGGTCTTCTCCCTCGACCCGTCAGCCCCCGGAGTGCGCACCGCGATGAACGCCCACGGGCGGGCCACGACCGTGATGGACGACTGCGTGACGGTGCTCGGGGAGGGCGGGCTGGTCGACCCGCTCCTGGCCCTGTCCGACGTCCCGATGACCCTGTCCGGGCTTTCCCATCACGACGTCGCGAACGCCCTCGCCGCGGTCTGCGCCGGGCTGGCGATCGGGCTGCCCCGTGCCGCCGTCATCGAGGGGCTGCGGACCTTCTCCTCCGAGGACAACCTGGGGCGGATGAACCTGTGGGACGTCGACGGCTGCGTGCTTTCGCTGGACCTGGCCCACAACAAGGACGGACTCACCGCCCTGCTGTCCGTCGTCCGAGGCCTGCGCCTGGAGGGTGGTCGGGTCGTCACTGTGCTCGGTGCCGTCGGCGACCGGCTTGACGACCAGCTGCGGGAGATGGGCCGTCTGGCCTGTTACGGCTCCGACGAGGTCGTCATCGCCGTCAAGGACGGCTACCTGCGGGGGCGCTCCGCGTCTGAGCTGGTCGGGCTGCTGCGCGAGGGGGCCGGCGACGTGCCCGCCTACGACGACGAGGTGACCGCGTTGCGGGCCGTCTTGTTGGGTCGGCACCCGGCTGACGTCGTAGCGCTCATGTGCCATCAGGACCGGGTGCTCTGTGAGGACGTCCTTCGGGCCGCCGGGGGTGACCGGATGACCGCTGACCAGGTCCTCGCCCGCGTCCTCGCTGCCCGCGCCTGACCTGCCCCCCACCGTGCGTTCTAGGAAGGGCCCCCTTGGGTCAGCGTGGGCGCTAGGACACAAGGGGGTAGGTAAGGGGTCCCTACGGCTTGCGTCCTAGGAAAGTGCCCCGGGGGTCAGCGTGGGCGCTAGGACGCAACGAAGGGGTCAGAGGTCGGGGTCGCCGGTGGCGGTGTCGGCGCGGGTACCGGCCTGGGCTCGTTGGGAGCGGTCCTGGATCTCTGACCAGACGGCGGTGTGGCTGTCGACGCATAGGACGACCAGGTCGCCGTTGCCGGCCAGGTCGAGGGCGCG
>JAYTHM010000417.1:0-11776 GCA_043732645.1 Frankiales bacterium | reverse complement strand
CAAAGACGACCTCGTCGGTCTCGCGGACGACGGCACCGACGACAAGCACGTCGACGAGCCCCCACCCGGTGCACCACGGCTGGGTGCCGGTCAGGACGTAGGCGTCACCGTCTCGCTCGGCGAAGATGCTCGGCTTGGGCGTGCGGACATGGCTGTAGGAGACCCCGCCCTGCACCGCCCCGCTGACAAGGTCTGCCAGGTAAGTCCCCCGAAGCGCCGCGTTGACGGTGCTTGCGACCATCTTCAGGACCGGGCCGTGCTGGAACCACACGAACCACAGGTCCGGGCTGGCCCCGGCCAGCAGCTCGATGACGGCCCGTTGCTCGTCGGTGCCGGCACCCCCGAGCTCGACCGGGGCGTAGGTCGCGTAGAGCCCCGCCTCCGCGAGGCGCGCGGTGTCGGCGCGGGTGACCCCTTCCCGCTCGAGCCGGGCCGCGTCGGCAACGAGCACCTGCCGAAGGTCGGCGGCGCGGGCGAGCAGGGTGCCGGGGGCAAGGGTGGCTGTGGGGGGAGCGGTCGTCACCTGGTTGACGGTAACCGCCTGAGACCAGACGGGCGCGTCAGGGAGCCAGGACGATCGAACCGTTGTGGCCGCCGAACCCGAAGCTGTTGCTCACGGTAGGGCCCGGCTCCCATGGCTGTGGCGCGAGCACGACGTTGACCTCGAGGGCGGGGTCGACCTTGGTCGTGCCCATCGTCGGGAGCAGCACGCGGTGGTGGAAGGACAGCAGCACGGCCGCGGCTTCCAGGGCCCCGGCCGCGCCCAGGCCGTGTCCGGTCACGCCCTTGATCGACGTGACGGGCACGGCGCCCGGACCGAACACGGTGGCGACAGCCTGCGCCTCGGCCTGGTCGTTCAAGGGGGTCGAGGTGCCGTGGGCGTTGACGTGCCGGATCTGGTCCGGGGTGAAACCGGCGTCGTCGAGGGCCAGCCGCATGCAGGCAGCGGCGCCAACGCCACCGGGGCTGGGAGCCGTGATGTGGTGGGCGTCGCAGGTCGAGGCGGTGCCGACGATCTCGCCGTACACGTGGGCGCCCCTGGCGAGGGCCTGCTCGCGCTCCTCCAGGAGCAGGACGCCGGCCCCCTCGGAAAGGCAGAAGCCATCCCGGCCGGTGTCAAAGGGGCGGCTGAGCCCGGTCTCGGACAGCGCGGTCATTTTGGTGAACGCCCCGACGGTCACGCCGTTGATCGAGGCCTCGGCACCGCCGGCGAGCACGACATCACAACGCCCGTCGAAGACCATCCGGGCACCGGCGCCGATGCTGTGCGTGCCCGCCGCGCACGCGGTTGTGAGCGTTTCGCACGGGCCCCGCCAACCCAGGCGGAGGCTGACGGAAGCAGCGCCCGCATTGGGCATCACCATCGGGATCGTGAACGGCGAGATGCGACCCGGCCCGCGCTCCCCCAGCACCCCGCACTGCACCCCGAACGTGTTGATCCCACCGATCCCGGTCCCCAGGCTGACCCCGGCGCGGTGCGGCTCGACGTCGGGGAGACCGCCGGCGATCGCCATCTCGGCGGCCGCGATCGCGAAGTGGGTGAAGCGGTCGTGGTGGCGCTGCTCCTTCGACGACAACCACTGACTCGCGTCGAAGTCATCGATGGTCCGGACGCGCCGCGGCTGCGGCTCGGTCTGCAGGCCCTTCCAGAACGCATCGAGGCCGATGCCGGCCGGTGACACGACTCCGATGCCGGTGACGACGACGCGGCGCGGGGGCGGGTAGGCCTTCACGGCGGCGAGCCTACGTCCGGGACCCGGCGGCCGGTGGGGCAGGATCGCCGGGTGCGCACCGCTCTCGTGTTCCCGGGGCAGGGCTCGCAGTGTGCCGGTATGGGCGTCGCGTGGACCTCGACCCCCGGCTGGTCCCTGGTTGGCGAGGCCTCCGCCGCCTTGGACCGCGACCTATCGTGGTTGCTGCTGGAGGCCGACGCGGAGCAGCTGCGCCAGACGAGGGAGGCTCAAGTCGCGACGTTCCTCGTGTCCCTGCTCGCCCTGCGGGCCCTGCCGCGGCTCGACGTCACCGTGGTCGCCGGTCACTCGCTCGGGGAGTACACGGCGCTGGTCGCTGCCGGGGTGCTGTCTGAGTCCGAGGGGCTCCGGCTGGTCGCCGAACGCGGGGAGGCCATGCAGGCGGCCGCTGAGGCTACGCCGGGGACGATGGCCGCCGTCCTGGGGCTGCCCGCCGAGCAGGTGGCCGCGGCCTGCCCGGACAGCGTGTGGGTCGCCAACCTCAACGCGCCGTCCCACGTCGTGGTCTCCGGCGCGATGGCGCCGATGGGTGGGGTGGGGGACCGGCTGAAGGCTGCCGGCGCCCGACGCGTCCTGCCGCTGCCGGTCGGGGGCGCCTTCCACACCCCTCTCATGGCCCCGGCCCGGGATCGCCTTGACCGTGCCCTCACCCAGGCGGTGTACGCCGAGCCGACAATGCCAATCCTGGCCAACGTGACTGCATCCCCCTACCCCCTAGGAGTAGCCGCCCTGTTGTCCGAGCAGCTAACCGCGCCCGTCCGCTGGCAGCAGACGGTGGAGGCCCTCGACGTCGACCGGGTCGTCGAGGTTGGGCCCGGAGGTGTGCTCACCGGACTGGTCAAGCGGACGCGTCCCCACCTGACCGCTGTCAGCGTCACGACCCCGGCCGACCTGGAGGCGCTGTGACCGAGGACCGGAGGACCGCGACCCCGAGCCGTTCGGTGCTCGTCACCGGCGGCAACCGCGGCATCGGGCTGGCCACGGCCCGGCTGCTGGCGAAAGACGGGCACCGGGTCGCCGTCACCTACCGCTCCACGGCCCCGGAGGGCCTGCTCGGGGTGCGGTGCGACGTGACCTCGATGGCTGAGGTCGACGCGGCCTTCGCCGAGGTCGAGGCTGCCCATGGGCCGGTCGAGGTGCTGGTCTCGAACGCCGGCCTGACGAACGACGGACTGCTGCTGCGGATGTCCGAGGCGTCCTTTACGGGCGTGCTCGACGCCAACCTCACCGGCGCCTACCGAGTCGCGAAACGGGCCTCCCGCGGGATGCTCAAAGCCCGGTGGGGCCGACTGGTCTTCGTGTCCTCCGTCGTGGGGCTCTCCGGCGCGACCGGGCAGGCCAACTACGCCGCGTCCAAGGCCGGCCTCGTCGGGCTGGCGAGGTCACTGGCGCGCGAGCTGGGGGGCCGGGGCATCACGTCCAACATCGTGGCGCCGGGCTACGTCGACACGGACATGACCGCGGCGCTCAGCGAGGCGCGCAGGACCGAGCTGCTGACGACAATCCCCGCCGGGCGGACCGCCTCCGCGGACGAGATCGCCGCCGTGATCGCCTTCCTGGCCGGCGACGGAGCGGCCTACGTCAACGGGGCCGTCGTACCCGTGGACGGTGGGTTCGGGATGGGGCACTGACACCGGCACCTGCGTAAGGCCCGGGCCGGTTACGCTGCCGCTCATGGAGCGTGCAGAGGTGTTGCAGGTGATGCGGGACAAGGCCGTCGAGATGCTCGAGGTCGAGGCTGACGCCGTGCAGGAGGACAAGTCGTTCGTCGACGACCTCGAGGTCGACTCGCTCTCGCTGGTGGAGTACACGATGGAGCTCGAGGATTCCCTCGGCGTCGAGCTGCCCGAGGACGAGTTAACCGACCTCACGACGATCGGCGCCTTCCTGGACCTGATCATGACCAAGGTCCCCGCGTAGGTGCTGCTGGCCGGAAAGCGGCTGCTGGTGACGGGAGTCCTCACCGAGGCGAGCATCGCCTTCTCCGTCGCCCGGCTCGCTGCTGAGCAGGGGGCCGAGGTTGTGCTGTCCGGCTTCGGCCGCGCACTGTCGCTGACCCGCCGGGTTTCACGGCGACTACCCGGTGAGCCGCCTGTGGTCGAGCTCGACGTGACGAGCGAGGCCGACCTCGCCGCGTTGCCCGAGCGGGTCGGCGGGTGGCTCGACGGGGTCCTGCACGCTATCGGGTTCGCCCCGGCGTCAGCCCTCGGGTCGGGCCTGCTCGACACCCCCTGGGCGGACGCCGGCACCGCCCTGCACGTGTCGACCTGGTCGTATGCCGCGCTGGCGCGCGCCTGCGCGCCCCTGATGCCCCCCGGCTCGTCCTATGTCGGGCTCGACTTCGACGCACGCGTGGCTTGGCCGGGCTACGACTGGATGGGCGTCGCGAAGGCCGGCCTGGAGAGCGCCAACCGTTACCTGGCAAGAGATCTGGGTGCACGGGGGGTGCGCAGCAACCTGGTCGCGGCGGGTCCGGTCAAGACGATGGCCGCCAAGAGTGTCCCCGGCTTCCCCCAGTTCGAGGCCGTCTGGGACGAGCGGGCTCCCCTCGGCTGGGACGTCACCGACGCCGAGCCCGTCGCGCAGGCCTGCGTGGCCCTGCTCTCGGACTGGTTCCCTGCGACGTCCGGCACCATCGTGCACGTCGACGGTGGCTTCTCGGCGGTCGGCGCATGAGCACCTGGCGGCTCACCGACGCCGACTGGAACTCCTGGCCCGACGGCCTTTCCGGACCCGACCACGTCCGGCAGACCGCCGCCCTCGGACTCGAGGGCGTCGAGCTAGGGGTCTACGACGCGTCCGTCGAGCTCGCCCCGGAGCGGCTGGCCGAGCTGCCGCCCGACGTGCCGGTTACTGACGTGCTGTTGTCGCTGACGGTCGAGCGCTGGCCGGACGGCGCCCTGTCCGGCGATGTCGACCGGCTCGTGACGCAGGTGCACGCCTGCGCGGACGTCTGCCGCTCGCTCGGCCTTCCCGTCCTCGGGCTCTGGCCCGGTGCCGACCCGGTCGGCGCCGACGTCGTCGAAGGCGCGCGGCGGGTGGTCGAAGCTGGCGGCGACATCCGCATCGCGCTCGAGTACAAGCCCGGCACGGCCGTCGAGACCGCCGCCGACGCCCTCGCGCTGTGCGCGCAGGTGCCCGGTCTCGGCGTCCTGCTCGACACCGGCCACGCCTATGCCGCCGGCGAGGACCCGGCGCAGGTCGTCGAGGCCCTCGGGGACGTGCTGCTGCACTGCCACCTGGGCGATGCCGACCTCGGCGGCAGCGACGACGACCTGCCCTGCGGCCGGGTGCACGACCTGAGCTCGTTCGTCGCCGCCCTGGACGCCTCGGGCTATCGGGGCACCGCCTCCTTCGACCTGTACGGCGCAGTCGTGGCCGGTCTTGCCACCGGCCTGGAGGCCGTGCGGGAGAGCCGAGACCACGTGCTGTCGAGGCGGGTGTGAGGGCGGTCGTCGCCCACGGTCCCGGGGACTTCCGACTCGAGGAGCTCGACGACCCGGACGTCCCCGACGGCGGCCTGCTGGTCCAGGTCGAGGCCACCGGGGTCTGCGCGGCCGACCGGATGCTCTGGACCGGCCGGCACCCCTGGGGGCAGCTGGCCTGGCCGTTCACCCCCGGTCACGAGGTGGTCGGCACGGTCGTCGCCGGCCGCCTGCCGGTCGGGACGAGGGTCACCTCGGAGGTCAAGCTGCCATGCGGCTCCTGTGCCTTCTGCGCACACGGTCAGGACCACCTGTGCCCGCACGGCCTGCATCTGGGCAGCGGGATCCCCGGCGGCTTCGCCGAGCTGCTCGCCCTGCCGCCAGCGGCGAGGGTGCACGAGGTGCCGCTGACGCTCACCCTGGATCAGGCGGTACTCGCCGAACCGATGGCCTGCGCGCTGCACGCGGTCCGCCGGGCCGGTGTCCGGGACGGGGACCGTGTCCTGGTCGCGGGCCTCGGCGGGCTCGGGGCGCTGGCCGTCACCGCAGCCCGGCACGAGGGCGCCGCGCACGTGACAGCGCTGGTGCGGACCGACGAAAAGGCCCGGCTGGCAACCGACCTCGGCTACGACGACGTCGTGCGCCGGCCCACCGAGGCGTCGTACGACGTGGGGGTGGACGTAAGCGGGTCGGTAGATGCGGTTGAGGCCGTGCTGGCCGCCACGAGGCCCGGTGGTCGGGTCGGTGCGTACGGCGTCTACGACCGGCCGCTCATGCTCGACCTGAACCAGCTCGGCGAGTTCGGCGAACGCTCCCTGGCCGGCGGGCACCTCGCTCCCGGCTGCTTCCCGGAGGCCATCGCCCTGCTCGCGCAGGTGCACGGTGTCGTCACCGGCAGGCACCCACTCGAGCGCGTCACCGACGCGTTCGACCCGCGACCCGAGCGCATGAAGGAGATCGTCGTCCCGTGACCCCCCAACAGGCCGACCTCGTCGAGCAGCTCATCACCGTCGGTAGCAAGGCCGTGTCCGCCGGCCTCGTCATCGGGTCCGGTGGCAACCTGTCAGCCCGCGAGCCGGACAGTGACGAGTGCGTGGTGACTTGCTCGGGCTCGTGGCTCGACGAGCTCTGCCCGGAGGACTTCTCGGTGGTGGCGATCACCGACGGCACCGTCCGTGGAGGTCGCCCGAAGCCGAGCAGCGAGGCGATGCTCCACCTCGCGACGTACCGGGTCCGAGCCGATGTGAACGCGGTGATCCACCTGCACCCGCAGACGTCGGTGCTGCTCGACGCCCTGGGCAAGGAAATCCGGTTGCTGACGATCGATCATGCCTACTACGTCCGTGAGGTCCGCTCCACCCCCTTCATCCAGAGTGGCACCCCGGAGCTGGCCGAGGCGGCGGCCGCAGCCGTCGCCGACGGCTGCAACTGCGTGATCCTCGGCCACCACGGCTGCTCGGTCCTGGGCGAGACGGTCGAGCTCGCGCACAAGCGGGCCGCCAACCTCGAGGAGGCCGCCCGGGCCACCCTCACCATGCTGCAGCTCGGGGACACGACGACCGCCTGCCCCCCGGAGTACCTTGCCCGCGTGCGTGCCGGAGAGGGCTCGATCTAGGTGCTGCTGGTCGCCGGCCTGGACCTCGGCGGGTCGTCGGTGAAGGCCTGGGCGCAGCAGCTTGGCGGCTCGGTGCTCGCGTCGACGACGGTCCCAACGGTGACCGATCGCCAGGGTTTCCGCGCTGAGTTCGACGCCGCCGCCTGGGAAGCGGCGTGCCGCGACGCGCTGTGGGCCGTCACCCAGGATCTCGCGGGTGAGTGGCTGGGACTGACGGTGAGCTCGCTGCGACAAGGCTTCGTGCTGCTCGACGGCAGCGGCGAGGTGCTCGGTCCCGGAGTCCTCAACAGCGACCGGCGGGGGGCTGCCTACGCACACGTACTCGAAGGGCAGCACGCCCTGACCGGTCACTGGCCGGCGCCGGAGCTCACCTTGCCCAAGCTGCTCGCCATCAAGGCCGAGGAGCCGGACCGATGGGCGGGCACCGTCCGCGTCCTGTTCCTGCACGACTGGCTCGTCTACGCCATGACCGGTGAGCAGGTCACCGAGACGTCGTACGCCTGTGCCGGAGGCATGGCTGACGTAGCCCGACGCGACTGGGCCCACGACCTGCTCGAGGCCTGCGGCATCGGAGCCGGTTTGCTCGCGCCCGTCGTGGAGGCCGGCACCGTCGTCGGGTCGCTGCAACCGGGATGGGCACTTCCGGCTGGGCTGCCGGTCGTGTCGGGCTGCGGCGACACCCAGCTCGCCGCGATGGGCGCCGGTGGCCTCACCAACGCCGTGGTGACCGTCGTCGCCGGCTCGAGCACGCCGGTCCTGGCCGCGACCCACACCCCCGTCACGGACCCGTTGGGCCGGCCCTGGATCTCGACGCATGCCGCACCGGACCTGTGGGCCGTCGAGGGCAACGCCGGCTACCCCGGGTCCTTCTGCGGTTGGTGGGCCGGCATCGCCGACGCCCCCATGGCAGACGACCCCGGCGGCGTCGTCGCCGTGACCGCCGTGGAGCTGTGGTCGCAGCCGACCTGGGAGATCAAGCCCCCGTGGTCCCTGCTCCACCTGAGCCCCGCGACAACCCCGGGCCAGGTTCGCCGTGCGCTGCTCGAGGCGCATGCGTTCTCCGTGGCAGCGGGCGTCGGCGACCTCGCCCGGCTGCTCGGACCGGCAAGCCACGTCGTCGTCACGGGCGGCGCCGCCAAGGACGGGGACCTCCCGGCGCTCTTGGCAACCGTCCTGGGCCACGAGGTCCTGTGGGACCGCGAGCCGAGCGGGGCCGCAGCCGGCACCGCCCTCGTCGCCCGCGCTACCGATGCCGTCCGTGCCGACACCGGCGAGCACACCCCCCGCCTCCCCCGAACCCACTGCCCAGCAGGCGATCCAGCCTCACTGGGTGACAGGCGGGCGCAGTGGACGCATGCGGTCGCAGCGCTGCGTGCGGTGGCCCCCTCATGAAGGCCCTCGTCACAGCTGAGCTCACCAGTGACGGCGCCCGGCGGCTGGAGGCACTCGGCTACACCGTCGAAAGGGCCGGCTGGGGCGTGACACGCCAGGCCCTCGACCGGGCTCAGCTGGTTGCTGCCGCTGAGGGCGCCCAGCTCCTGGTCACCGAGATTGAGGTCGTCGACGCCGACGTCCTCGCGGCCCTGCCCGACCTCCTGCTCGTCGCGACGGCCCGGGGCGGACCCGTCAACGTCGACCTGGCGGCCTGCGCTGCTCGCGGGATCCCCGTGATGTTCACGCCAGGGCGCAACGCCGACTCGGTGGCCGACTTCGTGGTCGGCACTGTCCTGTCCCTGGTGCGCGGGATCGCGGCCTCCGAGCGGCACCTGCGCGACACCGGGTGGCACGTCGGTGACGAGGTGCCCTACCTGCACTTTCGCGGACCTGAGCTGTCCCAGCTCACGGTCGGTGTCGTGGGCAACGGCGCCATCGGGGCCCGCGTCGCGCAGCGGTTCCGGGACGGCTTCGGCACGACCGTCGTCGTCCACGACCCAGTGCAAGGCGTCGGGCCGTCGCTGGGTGAGCTCGCCGACCAGGTCGACCTGCTGAGCGTTCACTGCCCACGGTCACCCGCGACCCAGGGCCTGGTCGACGCCGCCCTGCTGGCCCGGCTCGGCCATGGCTGGGTCGTCAACACCGCGGGTGGAGGCATCGTCGACGAGCAGGCCTTGTGCGACGCCCTGGACGCGGGCACCTTACGAGGCGCGGCCCTGGACGTCTTCGGCGCCGAGCCGCTTCCCAGGGACAGCCGCCTGCTCCGCACCCCCGGGCTGCTGCTGACCCCTCACCTGGCGGGGGCGGCCGACGACGTGGTCCGGCACCACACCGACCTGATCATCAGCGACGTGGAGCGCTGGCAGCGCGGGGAGCCCCTGGTGCACCGCGCCTGACCTGCTGACGGACACAAACGGCGATGCATGCAAGAATCGTCGCTACTTCTTCCGTCTCTCACCTGGGAGCCCCGTGCGCCGCCTGCTCGCCACCGCCACCCTCGCCACCCTCGCGCTCAGCGCGTGCAGCTCCGGCTCGACCAGCGCTACTCCCAAGGCCAGCGGCGGGAGCTTCGCCGACGTCCTGACCCAGGCCAAGGGCCAGACCGTCAACTGGTACATGTACGGCGGGGACGACACCATCAATGGCTTCGTCAACGGCTACGTCGCCGACAAGCTCAAGGCCCTCGGAGTAACGCTGAACCAGGTCAAGATAACCGACACAGTCACCGCCGTCGACAAGGTGCTCGCCGAGAAGCAGGCCGGGACCAAGAACGGCTCGGTCGACGCAATCTGGATCAACGGTGAAAACTTTGCGACCGGCAAGCAAGCCGGTGCGTGGTATTGCGGCAGCGACAAGACCCTGGCCAACGCAAAGTACGTCGACTTCACCAAGCCGGCCGTCGCCAATGACTTCGGACTGCCCGTCGAGGGCTGCGAGTCGGTGTGGCAGCAGGCCAACTCGGCCTTGGTCTACGACAGCTCCAAGTTGACCGCGAACGACGTCAAGAGCGTCACCAGCCTGTTCGCGTGGGCGAAGGCGCACCCGGGCCAGTTCACCTACCCGGCCCCGCCGGACTTCACCGGCTCGATGGCAGTCCGCACCTTCTTCTACGACACCAACGGCGGTCCGTCCGGCTTCAAGGGAGCCTTCGACAAGGCCACGTTCTCGCCGGCTGCGACCAAGCTCTGGGACCGGCTCAACGCCCTCAAGCCCAGTCTCTACAAGAAGGGCTCGACCTACCCCGCCGGCCAGCCCGACGTGGAGAAGCTGTTCGCCAACGGCGAAGTCGCCGCGTTCCTCACGTACACCCCAGGTGGGGCGGGTGACAAGGTCACCAAGGGCGTCTATCCCAAGACCACCAAGGAGGCCGTGCTCGACATCGGCAATATCAGCAACTACAGCTTCCTGAGCATCCCGGCCAACAGCCCGCACAAGGCCGCCGCCCAGGTGCTCGAGAACGTCCTGCTCGACCCGCAGACGCAACTGGAGTTCTACAAGGTGTCGGGCAACTTCCCCGCCATCGACCTCAGCAAGCTCACAACCGCTGAGCAGGCGCAGTTCGCCGCCGTGAGTACCAGCCCCTCCGTGCTGCCCTTGGCGGAGCTCAGCAAGAACGCCCAGCCAGAGCTCACCAGCGGTTACGTCACCGCGATCGAGAAAGACTGGAAGACCAACGTCCTCGAGAAGTAGCCGCGTCCCCCGGGGACTGCGCATCGCCTTGCTGCTGAGTCCTGCGCTCGGCCTCGTCGGCGTGCTGTTCCTGGGGGGACTAGGACTTGGGGTGGCGCAGTCGTTCGGCTACTTGCCGTTCCTGCCGGGGTGGCACTGGTCACTGGACGCCTATTCGGGGCTGCTCGACGACAAGGCGGTCCGGCAGTCGTTCGTCCTCACCTTCCGGATCGCGTTCCTGTCGACCGGCCTGGCCGTCGTCGTGGGGGTCGGTGGCGCGCTGCTCATTAGGTCCACCCGCCGGGGCAAGCGGCTGCTGTCTGCGCTGTTCCAGAGCACGCTGCCCGTGCCCCATGTCGTCGGAGCCCTCGCGATGCTCCTGCTCCTGTCGCAGGGCGGCACCCTGTCGCGGCTCACCAACGCAGTCGGCCTGACCCACGGCTCGCAAGGTTTCCCGGAGCTGACCGGGGACCGCTTCGGTTGGGCGATCCTCGCGGAGTACGTCTGGAAGGAGGCGCCGTTCATCGGGGTCGTCGTCCTGTCGGCGCTCAGCTCCGGTGTGGCCGACCTCGAGGACGCCGCCCGCACCCTCGGCGCGGGGCCAGGGGCCCGGCTGCGGCATGTGGTGCTGCCCCTCATCACACCGGGCGTACTCGCGACCTCGATCCTGGTCTTCGCCTACAGCTTCGGCTCCTACGAGGTGCCCTACCTGCTCGGACGGCCGTACCCGGCCACCCTTCCCGTTGTCGCCTACCAGTTCTACACCGACGTCGACCTCAACGCCCGCCCGGTGGCGATGGCGATCTGCGTCGTCATCGCGGTTCTCATCGCCTCGCTCGTAGCGCTCTACATGCTGCTCGCCGAGCGCTTCGTCCGGAGGACGGCGTGATCCGGCTGCTGCCGCGGTGGCTGCTCGCGATCGGGTTGCTGCTGCCCTTCGTCCCCCTGCTGGTCTGGGCCGCCTCCGGCCAGTGGCGGTACCCGGGCGTCGTACCGCAGCGCGGGAGCGGTCGGGGGCTGCGGCTGCTCATCGACCCTGCCTCCGACATCCCCCAGGGCATGCTGACGTCCCTGCTGCTGGGCGTCACGGTCAGCGTGATCGCCTGCGCAGTAGGACTGTGCGCCGGACGCGCCTTGGGGCTGTATGTGTTCCGAGGCAAGCGCGCGGTGCAGTTCCTGCTGCTCGCGCCGGCCATCGTCCCTGGCCTCGCTGTCACGCTCGGGATTCAGGTCTTCTTCCTGCGCTACCGGCTGGCGGGGACGCTGCCCGGGGTCGTGCTCGTGCAGCTGCTCCCCACGATCCCCTACGTCACGCTCGTCCTGGGCAGTGCCTTTGCCAACTTCGAGACCGGCTACGAGGAGCAGGCCCGCACCCTCGGCGC
>JAYTHM010000416.1:0-11845 GCA_043732645.1 Frankiales bacterium | reverse complement strand
GTCGATACCGTGCCAGCGCGTCAGGGAGAGCGCAAAACCGGTCTTTTGTGCAGCAGAACGAAGGTCCGCCGAGGTGATGAGCCACCCGACGGCCACGTGACCGAGATCCTTCGTCCAGGTGTCAGCATCGTTGAGCAACAGATCGGGCAGCTTACTGACGACCAGCGCGCGTGCAGGTTCCTCCATCCCTCTGGCCACCGCCTTCGCTGTAGCCGGGCGACCGGTGAGTTCCGCCCACAGCTGATTCTCCGCTAGCCCGGCGGAGGGCACGTGGTCACCCCGCACGGACTTAGACGCCCAGCCACTCGGCCGCCAGTTTCGCGCCCTGTTCACGCGCCATGATCTTCTGGAAGGCGACGTCACCGGCGAAGTCGGGCGAGCCGTGCTTGGGTTTGACATCCACGCTAAACGGACTGAAGCCGCAGTCGTCGGTCGCGCCAAGCTGGTCCAGCGGGATGTACTTCGCGGCGGTCTCCAGATCATCAGCCACCTGCTCGGCCGTCTCCACCATCGGGTCCAACGGGTTGATAACGCCAATGAAGACCACCTGCTTGACGCCGTTGGCATCGGCGCGGATGTTCTCGCCGATCAACTTGATGACCCGCTGCTTGTCCTTCTCGCTGGCAAGTTGGATGAGGAAGTAGCCGGCGTTCATCAAAAACATCGACGGCAGCAGCTCGGCATAGTCGACCTCGGCGCTGTGCACCGAGTCCCTGTCGCCACCGGGGCAGGTGTGGATGCCGATATCGACCCGCTCCTGGGCGGTGAAACGGTCCAGCACCCGATCGTTGAGGTCGATGAAAGTCTGCAGCAGGTTCTCGTTGGTCCACCGGTTGCGGGCGTCCTTCTTGCCCGCCAGACGCCCCTCAGTGAAATCCACCGACACCCGGGCGGCACCAGCCGCGAAGGCCTTACGGATGTCTTTTTCAGCCTCATCGCACAGGTCATCTAGGAACTGCTCACGGGTGTACCCCTCCAACTCCCCCTTCAACGGGTACAGCAGGTAAAGCATCGACGACGCGATAACGGCCTGCTTCATCGGCTTGGTGGCGTACGGCTTGCACAGCTCAAACAAGTCAGCAGCGTAGGTCTTGTAGCGAAACGGCCCGCCCGTCAACCGCGGCAACCGGCGGTAGTGACCATCATCGAAGAACGCGAAGTACTGCCCGTCGCCGGCAAGGTTGTCCGCGAGGCCGGTGCCGGCCAAAGTATCGGCCAGCAGATAGGTCGCAAAGCTTGAAGCCCGCTGCTCACCGGCGGACACGATCAGCGCACCGGTCGCCTCCATCCGCCCAACCGAATCCTTCGCCGCAGCAT
Organism: Frankiales bacterium; assembly: GCA_043732645.1. Classification (GTDB taxonomy): domain Bacteria; phylum Actinomycetota; class Actinomycetes; order Mycobacteriales; family SCTD01; genus RYN-111. The sequence continues at coordinate 10,528 of JAYTHM010000416.1, read as the reverse complement.
CCTGCTCAGCGCCAAGCTGCTCCCTAGTGATCTCGCCCCGATCGTAAGCGGCAATCGCGCGCTGCAAAACCATCGGCCGCGGCAACGACCCCACGTTCTCGGTCGGGATGGGCGACGTCGACGCGGACGTCGAGGGTCTGGGCAGTCGCTCGCGCCACGGCTCTCCTCTCGACACAGGGGCCCCGCTGGCAGCAGCCTCCAAGGTGAGCGACCCAGACGCAACCGCAAAAGGTTCGCAGTTGCGTTGCAGTGGCGGGGACGGGCAGGGTCGTGCAAGCATGACTTTCACAGTCCGGCCCCAGGCCCGATACCCAACCCGTTGAGGATGTCGTGAGCGTCGAAACCCCCGCCTCCCAGGAAATTTCCCTGTTGGAGATGAGCCCAGCACAGCAGAAACAGCGCATCCGTTTCACCCGCGACGAGATCCCGCGGCTCGTCGCAATGTTCGGCTTCATCGCAGCCCTCCACGTTATCGGCTGGGGGCTGTTCATTCACTACAACGGCATCTCGCGTATCCACAGCACGATGGGGTCAGATCACAAGCTGGTCTACGCCGGCGCCGGCACCCTCGCGTACACCTTCGGGCTGCGCCACGCCTTCGACGCGGACCACATCAGCGCCGTCGATGACACCACCCGCTATCTCCTCCAGAAAGGCAAGCGACCTCTCGCGGTCGGCCTGTTCTTCTCCATGGGCCATTCCACCGTGGTGTTCGCGTTCGTCACCGCGATCGCCATCGTCGCCAGCAAGGCCACCGCCTTCCAGCACGCCTTCCAGGGCACCGGCGGCATCATCGGCACCCTTGTCTCCGGGACCTTTCTGTATCTGATCGCCGCCCTGAACCTCGCTGTCCTGTCCGGGATCATCCGGGTCTGGCGGCAGGCCAAGCGCGGGACGTACTCCGTCGAGGAGCTCGACGATCTGCTCGCCAAGCGTGGATTCATGAACCGCATCTTCCGTGGCAAGTACAACCAGTTCATCAACGAGTCCTGGCACATGTACCCCGTCGGTCTGCTGTTCGGGCTCGGGTTCGACACCGCCACCCAGGTCGGCCTCATCGCCATCGCCGGCACCACCGCTATCGCCGGTGGGCTGCCCCCACTCGCCATCATCGCGCTGCCCATCATCTTCGCGGCTGGCATGTCACTCATGGACACGATCGACGGCGTCTTCATGTCAAAGGCGTACGGATGGGCCTTCATGTCCCCGGTCCGCAAGATTTACTACAACATCACCACCACGAGCCTGTCGATCTTCGTCGCGTTCGCCATCGGCACGGTGGAGATCGTGGGCCTGATCATCGACAAGGCCGGTCTCACCGGGCAGCCCTGGGACTTCATCGCCGCGATCGACATCAACCTCGCCGGTCGGATCATCGTCGGCATCTTCCTGGTCGTCTGGATCGGCGCGGTCATCAACTGGAAGGTCCGCAAGCTCGACGAGAAGTACGGCAACGGCGACAACGCGCTCGACGCAGCCGGCCAAGCCAGCTAGCCGAAGGCCCGTCCTGAGGGCGGATGTCCACGACACCGTCCCAGCCGCCCGGCCCGTCACCGGACCACCCTCGGCACAGCGACGCCGCAGCAGGCGCCCTTGCGTCATGGCGCCAGGCAGGACACCGGGCAACCGTCAGCAGCGTCTACCGCCTCGAACGCATGGCGGGTCAGGAACACCACAGCGAGGCTTCGCTGTTCCTGACCCGCCCCGCCTACATGAGGGCCACCACGCGAGCCACGATCCGATCGACCCTCGCGACCCTGACCGCCGCCGGACTGTTGCACACCCACCCGGTATCGCCGGGTCTCCGCCGACGTACGCGCTTGGTGTCTTATCCGCCGGGGCTGACTGCGCCGAAGGACGTGACCCCTGCGCGGCAGCTCTCCAGGTCGCTAGTCCGGGCCGGTGAGCGCGCAGCGGGGCCGTGGCACCTGGTCGGCCTGACCCGCCCTTGGGCTGGTCAACCTGGTGCCCAGCTCGGGGTGGGACGTGCCAAAAGTGCAGCCCCGACAGGGCGGCGGGCACGGCCCGTCCCCGCCGTCGGTGATCCATGCCGCCCGGGCGGTGGTGGACCGGTCGGTGAGTAGTCCCCCGAGCCACGTATCGCCCTTCTTGGTGGGGTCGCCAATGCGTCGCAGGACCGCCACGTTGCCCCAGTCGCTCTCGTCCAGGCAATGCACAACCCTCAGCGTCACCTCGGGTGGACGCCGGCGGCGGTCTCCAGAGCATGTTCTTGGGTGTCGTGGCGGCCTTGGGGTGCTTGTCGCGGGTGCCGCAGCAGCATCCCCGGCATAGCAGCACGTCATGCCCGCCCGGTTCGGGTCGCGGCGCCTCACTCGTGTTCCGGTTCGCCGCTGACCCAGTGGTTTGCGTAGTAGAGGGCCTCGTCCACGAGCGCCCGGACGTGTACGCCGCGGGCGCTGTACACGTGCAGCCGGCCCTGTTTGCGCATGCTCACCAAGTCGGCGAGGCGGAGCTTTGCCAGGTGCTGCGAGGTGGCGGACGCCGTCGCGCCGGTGAGCGTGCTCAACGCCCCGACCTGCCTGTCGGCGCGGGCGAGCAGCCGCAGGATCTGCAGCCGGGTCGGGTCTGCGAGCAGAGCGAGCGTCGTCACGGCGACGTCGACCTGCTCAACGGTGGGCAGGTCCAGGTCAGGCTCAACCCTGGGGTGCTCGTCGGGTGCGGGGGTGATGCCGCTCATGCCATCCTGTCGTGTGCGTGATTGCGCATATGTCTTGTGCCCCTCGACCCCCTCCTTGGGTGCGTCGTTTTGGGCCAGGGCTCCATCCCATACCCGACGAGCAATAGTCCGCCTGCGACAGTGACTGTCGGCCTAGTCAGGTATGACTAAAAGTTCACTAGTCCCTTGCCGTGCTCCACTTTCAGCAGGAAAGTGCGCGCTGCGGAGGTATGGTATGACAATTGTTGAACGCCGTGGCGTAGACAGGCGGTTGGGAACCGACCGTTGCGCCAGCGTAGCCTCGACGAAGATCATCGTCCAACTGCTGCACGACGCGCGACAGCAGGCAGCGACAATCAGTGCTCTCATGGAGATCATCGAGCACTCGCGGGGGTACGGGCAGGACAAGACCTTGCAGCTCGTCTCTCACGCGGCGATGCAGCTCCTCGACCTGCTCGAGCATCCGTTGGGTGGGAGCGCCGATGTCGAGGTTCTACAACTGTGGTGCATTGTCGAGGACCTCGTCGCGGCAGCGAGGCTGGTGTGTTCCGTCGACCTCGAGGTCGACGTGGACGATCACGTGGTGATTGCAGCCGATCCGATCCTCGTGCGGCGTGCAACGAGCAACCTTCTCGACAACGCAATGCGGTCCGCGGGCGCTGGCGGCAGCGTGCGTTTCCGCATTCAGCAGGACTCCGAGGCCGCATACCTCATCATCGAGGATTCCGGGCCGGGCTTCGGTCAGGCGCCGAGGGGCCGCAGCTCGCTCGGTCTCGGTGTCGTCTTTGAGTTCCTCGGCAGCGTTCATGGCACTTTAGAGATCCAGCAGAGCAACCTTGGGGGAGCCATGCTCAGCCTCAGCATCCCACCACGCGTCGACCAACGCAGTGGAGGGATCGGTGGCCATGAGGGTCTTGCTGTGTGACGACCACGTCCTGTTCTGCGAGGCTCTGCAGGCTGCGCTGCGCCAGCATGCTCACGACATAGAAACAGCACACCATCCGGACGACGCCATAAACCGGGTCGGACGGCATAGCCTTGACGTCGTCGTCATGGACCTAAGCTTCCCGGACGGCGACGCGGTCGCGGCAATCCGAACCATCACCACCTCGGCCCAAAGGACCCCTGTCGTGGTGCTCACGGCGGCGATTGAGAGCCGAACACTTCTCGCCGCGGTCGACGCGGGCGCGGTTGCGGTCTGCAGTAAAAGCCAGCGCCTTGCCGAGGTCGTGCGAGCCATCGAGGGCACGAGGCGCGGAGGTCAGAAACCAAACCCTGACGTCGTTGTGCAGTTGTTGCGACGACTGCACGGCCACGACGAGCACCGGCTCAGCGACTACTTGACACCCTGCGAGTTCGAGGTGTTGCGTCGGCTGGTCCGAGGCCAGAACACGCACGCCATCGCCGACAACTTGGGAGTCAGCTACAGCACGTCGCGGACGCATGTCCAGAATATCCTGACAAAGCTAAACGTCCACTCCCAGCTCGAAGCCGCAGCCTTCGCCGTACGCAACCATCTCGTCGACACGTTGTGACCCAGGACCGCATCATGCGCCGACAGTGGAGTCGACGAGCAACTGCTCGAGCCGCGCGCCGGAGCGACGCGACAGTGTCAACGAGAAGCAGGGCAGCGCTTCAGTGAGGCGCTGCGCCATCGCCTGCACCGGTGGGGCGGCAGGACCACAACCGGTACCGCTGGACAGGGCGGCTGCGAAGGGCCAGAACCGCCGAAGCTCGCCAGCCATATACGTGCCTGTGACCAGAGAGCGACAAGCCACCTCGGCCTCGACGGGATGGAGCGCTGCCTCCAGCGAGGTTTCAGAGAGGGACACCGCGACGACGCGGTCGGGCTGAATCGAGGCCACACGCTCAGGCATGTCGGCTTCCCTGCGTCCGTGTGACGTGCGGTGCCCGGTGCCCCCGAGGATGCGGCGGGGTTCCACGAGGCCGTGCACGAGACGGCCATCCGTGACCGCGAGGTTGTCGCACGTCGCGTGGTGTCCCGCGGTGAGCTCCGTCTCCACCAGGGTTGACTTGCCGACACCACCGGGCCCAACGAGCAGCGGAACCGACGTACCGAGGTTCAGCGCGGACACATGGAGGGGGGCACATCCGTGCACGACGCTCCACCACAGCACCGGGTACTGCAGTAGGACGGCTCGCATGAGCATGCTGGACCGTTGCCGGAGCAGGGCGGCGGCCGCGCGAGTCCTCGTGGGGGGAACCCAGCGAGCTCGGACAAGGAGGACGCCCCCCTCCGGCCGGCAGTGCAACATGAAGCCTGAGCTGCAGGCGTCCTCGATCACGACAGCGCCGCCGGCCTGCCACACACCACGCGTCACACGGTCAGCGCTACCCACATCGAACGGCGCACTGGATCGTTCGACGATGAGCCGGACCGTTGGCATGCGCGCATCGTTTTCATGCAACTCGGCGGCAGTGCCCTGTTTCAGATGCTTCTCAACCCAGCCAAGCTCGCACTCAATGCTCAGGCACTCCCCGGCTGTCTGCAGTGTTCCGGTCATCATGACGCTGCGACCCCCTGCAGGACAGCGGCATCGAGGACGGGCTGGCGCGCTGCCGGGACGATCCGCGCTGCGTGGGCCGGGGCATACTCTGGGACGATTGCACCCAGGCGACGCCGCGTCTGTTCGACGTCGTTCTCGTCGGCGGACCGGTAGAGGCCAGCCAGCCCAACGCCGAAATCTTCTGGAAGCTGCCTAGGGCCCGCGGCCCGTACCCGCAGGTGTGCCGTGGGTAACGACTGCTCCGTCGCACTGAGGAGGGTCTCGTTCAGTTTTTCTCCAGGTCGAAGGCCGGTGAACTCAACGCCGTAGTCGTGGATGTTCAGCTGCGCCGCATAGCCGGCGACGAGATCGACGATCCGGACTGGCTCGCCCATGTCGAGGACGAACGTCTCACCGTACTCAGCCATCGACGCAGCCACGAGGACCAACCCGACCGCCTCTTCGGTGGTCATGAAATAGCGCGTCACATCCGGGTGGGTGACGGTCACCGGTCCGCCCGCGTGCAATTGCGATGCCAGCGTTGGCAGGAAGGAGCCACGGCTGCCAAGGACGTTGCCAAAGCGCACGGAGCACAGGCGCGTCCGACCGAACGCGTTGACTTGCACGAGCATCTCCGCCAACCGTTTCGTGGCGCCCAACACGGAGACCGGGTCGGCCGCTTTGTCGGTGCTGATCAGCACGAAACGTTCGGTCGAGACGTGCTGAGCTGCCTCGAGCAGGACATGTGTCCCGCGTACGTTCGTCTTCACACCTTCGCAGGGGTGTCGCTCCAACACCGGAAGATGCTTGTGGGCCGCGGCGTGAAAGACCACCTCCGGCGCCACCTCTTCGAAGACGTGGTGGATGCGCTTCTCATCGCGAATGTCGGCCAGGATGATCTCCTCGGTATCCAGCAGTGCCTCACCGCTGAGCTCGAGTTGAAGCCGGTGCAGGTTCGACTCGTCGTGGTCGAGGAGATACAGCGCTGCGGGGCTGAACCGACGCAGCTGCCGGCACAGCTCACTGCCGATTGACCCACCAGCGCCGGTGACCAGCACCCGTTTGCCCTCGACAATCATTCTCCCCTCTTGTTCGCCGATGTCCCTCTCGGTCCGGCCCAGGAGCGTCTCGATGCACACCGGGCGGAGGTCACTTGTACGGGCATCACGCTGCACTGCGCTCAGGAACGAAGGGAGGTACCGGACGGAGGCGCCAGCGTTGATAGCTGAAGCGGTGAGCTTGCGCTGTTCCGGGGTCGAGAGCCCGGGGATGGCGATAAGCACGACCTGTGCGCGTTGCCGCCTGACACAGTCGGACACCGTGGAGAGTGGGCCTACGACGGGCAATCCGCAGATGCTTCGCTTGGTCGCGTCGTCGTCAAGGAAGCCGACGGGTCGTAGCCCGTACTCCGGAGCCTCCCGTAGTGCGCGGGCGAGTGTCTGACCGGCTTTCCCAGCCCCTACGATGAGCGCCGACAACAGCGACGTCGTGTTGTCCAAGCCAGGGCCTCGGTCCCGCAGGTGAGTAAACATAGATTCTCCCTAAAATGTGGATGTTTCTAACCGCGCAACTGGTCGAGTTGCTCCCTGACATATTCAAGATCATCCAGGGCGAGCCCGGGGTGCAGTGGCAATGAGAGCACCTCGGAGAACGCCTGATCAGACTCGCCCAGACCCGTGCATGCGTTCTCGCCGAGCAGCGACCTATAGAAGGGGAAGTGGTGAACAGGAATGAAGTGCACTGACGTCCCCACACCCCGCTCGGCGAGTGCTGTGGCGACCTGGTTGCGATCGAGCCCGAACTCGGGCGTGACCCGAACGATGTAGAGATGCCATGCGTGTGCGCCAGATGGCGGGCGAGGCGGCAGAGCGAGCCCGGTGATGTCTGCGAGCAGCCGGTCGTACCACCCCGCGAGCTCGACGCGTCGTGCCTGCCACAGGGCGAGGTATGGCAGGTGCCCCAGTCCGATCGCGGCATGCACGTCGCTGAGGTTCGCTTTGTGGCCGGCATCTTCCACCGAGTACTCCCACCCCCCGCCCGGGACGTACCGGCGCCAGGCATCGCGTGACATCCCGTGCAGCCGGGCCCTTCGTATGTAGTCGGCGAGCTCGTCATCCTCGGTCGTGATCGCGCCACCCTCGCCCATGGGCAGATTCTTGGTCGCATAAAAACTGAAGCACGTTGCGCGCGAAACCAGCCCGACCGGCACATCCGCGACGTACGTGCCGAGGGCGTGGGCGGCATCCTCGATGACATCATCGAGGGACAGGCCCGCGGCGGCTGCCAGTTCTCGCACCGGTGCGGGGTAGCCGGCCATGTGCTGCACGATCATCGCCGCAGGCCGGGCGCGCCCTGCCGCCGCGGCGACCTGGTCGGCCCGCGGGACCAGCGTCTGCGCATCGACGTCGACCAGCACGGGATGCAAGCCAGCATGGATGATGGCATTCACGGCGCCGCAGAACGTCATAGTTGGTGTCAGTACGTCGGCACCACCCGGTAGGTGGAGGCCACGAAGCGCAATCTCCAACGCAGCGGTGCAAGAGCTGACCGCGACGGCATGGCGCGCGCCGAGGTAGCTGGCAAAATCTGCCTCGAACCGCTGCACACGAGAACCGCTCGTGAGCCAACCGCTCGCCAGCACCTCTGCCACCTCTGCCTTCGCCTCATCCGTGACGAACGTCCTGGCGAATGGTATGGATCGTTGGCCATCCGGGGGGGGCTGGGTTTGTGTCGAAAGTCTCGATGCCTGCATTGTCACGTCAAACGACCGTTCAGCAATGTCGAGGTGGCAGTCAGGGGCCGTCTGATGGCGTCTGTGTAGCAACGCCTCGTGAGCCAAACCAGGTCGGCTATCTCGACGGTGTGGGTTGGTACGAAGGCATGCGAGCGGGAGTGTGCAGCCATCCGACAAGCCCTCGCGACAGCGGTAGTGAGCTCGAACGGCCGGGTCGATGTCAGGAACGCGCCACCCGCGACGAGGTCGACGTAGTCCGCTGCTGCGTCCAACGGCGAGGTGATCACCGGGATGCCGGCGGCTGCCGCGTCCACCGCAGCGCTCCGGGCAGCGTACGGCGTGCCCATCGCCACGAGCACATCCATTGCAGCCAGCAGCCCACAGCCGACCGGCTCGCCAACAATCCGAACGTGGTCGACGGACACTGTCGAGAGCTTCGTCGCCGTATCACTCGCAATCCAGAGCGAGACAACCTCATGGGGGTTGAAGCAACGCATGGCCTGTCGGAACGCCTCGACGGAGCGGTCCAGGAGCGGGCCGATGCCCACGACGACCAGGGAGCCGGGCATGACACCGAGGGACCTGCGTGCACTGGCGCGTCTCCTCGACCATTCCTGGGAGGTAATGCCGAGGTAGGGCAGCATGGGCAGCGGGAGCACCCTGCTGCTGGGAGCGACGCCGTCGGTAACAATCCGCACCGCGGCACTCCGTCCGTGCACCAGCCACCAGGTGGCGTCGGCTTGATTCGAGCGTCGCGGGACTGGCCCACGACGCGGGTGTCTCGTCGGCGTCAGCACCAGAGGAACGTGTGCTCTGCCGAATTGTTGCAACGCGGTGGCTCGGCCGATCACGTGTACGAGGTCCAGCGGACGCTGGCCTGCGTCGAAGCCGACCTGACCGTCGCGCGACACCGTGATGTTGATGTCCAAACCCTCATCGAGGGCCATCTCGGTAGCGACGTCAACCGCTAGGCTGGCGATGTCCGCAGGTGCCTGCTCGTCGATGGCAAGTAGAGCCCTCATTCCCATTGCACATCCGGCTCTCAGCCCGTGGCGAGGAGCGCCCTCGCAGCGGTCGGCATGGTGGTAGCTGGTCTTGTCGTACCGGCGCGGATGACGCTAGGGAATCGCAGGGATCCGGCAATCCGGCAGTCGTACGAGTTCACCTACGACACTCGTACCGGTAGCGCTCCACGCCGGGCAGCGGTGCTTCCGAGGGCGGTGCAATCTACGGAGGACGGGCACGTGGTGGCAAAGTCGTGTCTCCAAGGCAGCCGCAACCCATGTGCAGCACCGATGTCAGCATTACCGTCGAGGCGCACGCACCCCTGCAGAAACCGCAAGGGCGACAGCCTCGAGGGTGCTGTGCGCGCCCAACTTGCCGAAGATGCTCTGAGTGTGGGTGCGAATGGTGTTCACCGACAGGTGCAGACGTTCTGCAGTCTCTCTGCGGTCCAGTCCCTCGATGAGGCAGAACAAGACCTCCGACTCGCGCCGCGAGAGAGCCGCGAAGGCCCCGCTGCCCATGCGTTGTGGATCACCTTGAGCCACCAGGGTACGCAGGATCTGCCCAAGTAGCGCGGGGGGAAAAGAGCTGCCGCCGGCTGCAGCGCAGCGAAGGACGCGAAACAGCGTGGTGGCAGTGTCTTCCTTCGCGACCCAGGACATCGCACCGCTGCAGACCGCGGTGACGGCGTTCGGGGCGTTCGCGACACTGCTGACAATCGTGATCGCGAGGTCTGGGGCCGCGGCATGAATAGCTGCCACAACATCAGCGCCACTGACGCCAGCCAGATCCAGGTCAACGGTGACCACGTCAGGGCGCAACCGCCGAACGGCCGCGATGGCCGACGCGGCGTCCAAGGCTGAGCCAACAACACGCAAATCGTCTGAGGTAGATAACAGGGCCGTGAAGGCGTCAGTGAAGGCCCTATGCCCGTCCACGACGAGGACACCGATCACAGCCATGACGTCATGCTGCTCCTCGGGCCGGCAAGCAACATCAGTCGTTTGCAGGGAGGTCACTCATGCAGTTGTAGGAGATCGATCAACTCCTACGCGCATAGGTGAGCGTTCAGCTCTTGTTCGTCCGCAGTGCCGCAGATGTCAACATCATCTTGTTGGTATCGAGCGTCGTTCATCGCAGGGAGCGGAGCAGCATGAAGGGCTCTGCTGCCGTGCAGCCGACGATACTGCCCCAGTACTGCGCACGGGTCCGGAGCGCGTCGAGTCCTCTTGGGTGGGGCGCGAGCCGGAGTTCGCTGTCGTAGCAGGCCATTGCGGCAATCTTTGCGTCTATTGTCTCGCTCACGTCGACAAAGACGTTGGGGGAGAAATGATCGCCCAGGCTCGGCCAGCCCCACTCCGTTGAAGAGGGTGTCTCGAACGCGAGGATCTCGTTCAGCCCGGGACGCTGGTAAGGACGGCAAGCGGTCCACGTGGCGCGCGCGACCGTGACATGGTCGAGGTTCACGTCGCCCGGGAAGTGGGTGTACACAACGTCCGGCACCACCTCGTCGAGCAGGGCCTCGACCCTTCGGGTGATGTCGATGAGCGGTAGACCATCGAGGCGCTGGTCGGGCAGACCGGCAAACCGGATGTCATGGCTTCC
>JAYTHM010000415.1:0-3742 GCA_043732645.1 Frankiales bacterium | reverse complement strand
GGTGGCCTTCTCGGGCGGCGCCGACAGCGCCTTCCTGCTGGCGGCGGCAGTGCGCGCGCTCGGGGCGGACAACGTCACCGCGGCGACGGCCGTCAGCCCCTCCTTGGCCCTGACCGAGCTGCCCGAGGCGCAGGCATTCGCGGCGTCGCTCGGGGTCCGGCACGCTACCCCCGGGACCGATGAGCTCAGCCGCGACGGCTACGTGCAGAACGGCGCCGACCGCTGCTTTCACTGCAAGGCCACCCTGCTGGACACGCTCAGGCCGCTGGCCCACGAGCTGGGCCGCGCGCAGGTCGCGACCGGCACCAATGCCGATGACGCGGTTGCGGGCTTTCGGCCCGGGATCCGGGCCGCCGCCGAGCGCGGAGCGGCCACGCCGCTGCTCGACGCCGGCCTGACGAAGGCGCAGATCCGGGAGGCCTCGCGCCGGTGGGGGCTGAGGACGGCGGACAAGCCGGCCCTGGCGTGCCTGGCCTCCCGGATCGCCTACGGCATCGCGGTGACCCCTTCCGGCCTGGCGCGGGTCGACCGTGCCGAGACGGCCCTGCGGATGCTGCTGTCGCCGAGGGACGTGCGGGTACGGGACCTGGGGCAGGACCGCGCCCGCGTGGAGCTCGACGAGGAGGCCTTGGGCCGGTGGACGGTGGGCGCCGAGGCCGTCGTGCAGGGGGAGGGGTTTGCCGCTGTCGAGGTGCGGCAGTTCAGGTCGGGGTCGATGAACGACCTACTCGTGGGCGCGGGCCCCGCGCAGCAGACCCAGCAGGGCCAGGCCGAAGCCGACCGGTAGCAGCAGGGCGAGCAGGTCCAGGGCGATCGGCGCCGAGGCCCGGCTGCCCAGCAGGAACGGCACCAGGATCAGCAGCACGCCGACGACACCGACGCCGAAGACCAGCGCTCCGGTCCTGACCAGGAGGTCACCGGGAGCGCGGGTCAAGGGGGCAGCGTGTCGAGCCATGCCACCAGGGTAGGCAAAACGCGCGCGCGGCCCGGTGCTGCGGCCGATAGCCTGGTCTCACCATCCCGCTCGAGACAGAGGCGACAGACGTGCCCACCGGCAAGGTCAAGTTCTACGACAAGGACAAGGGCTTCGGCTTTGTCTCCCGCGACGACGGCGGCGACGTGTTTGTGCCCAAGACCGCGCTTCCCGAGGGTGTGGAGGAGCTCAAGGCCGGGATGCGGTTGGAGTTCGGAGTCGCGGCGGGCAAGCGTGGAGAGCAGGCCCTGTCAGTCCGGGTGCTGGACGAGCCGCCCACGATGGCCTCCGCCCGGCGTCCGGCCGAGGACCTGCAGGTCATGGTCGAGGACACCATCAAGCTGATCGAGCTCAAGGTGCAGCCCTCGCTGCGCCGCGGGAAGCACCCCGACCGCGAGACCGCCCGCAAGGTCGCGCAGATCCTGCGGGCCATCGCCGCCGAGCTCGAGGCCTGAGCCCGCAGCTAGCTGGCCGTCACTTCACGACCAGCTCGAACTTCCACTGGCCCAAGACCTTGGGTAGGTCCTTGTCGTTCTTGGGCTTGTGGTCGATCTCGCGCACCTCGAGGTGCACCACACCGGGCAGCGGGCGGTTGGTGAAGTCGGCGACCAGCGTGGCGTAGTGGGTGTCCTGGAAGCCCAGGGACTGCTGGTGGTCGGTGTCGTAGAGGTACCAGCCGGTGTCGGCCAACTTCTTGTCCACGTCGACCCCGACCGTGTCGCCCTGCCGGACCCGCAGGACCGTGACGGCCTTGCCGGTGCCGGGGCACTCGTTGCCGTTGGCCTTGGTCAGGAACGTGCCGCCGCGGCAGTACTGGCTCGCCTCGGCGTGTACGGAACGGCCCGCACTGACGAGGGTCACGCCTGGCGAGGGCTTCTGGCACCCGGCGGCAGTGAGTAGCAGGGCGGTGCCGGCGACGGCGGTGAGCAGCGGGCGCAGGGCGGGCAAGCGGGGGCTCCGGGGTGCGTGGCACGTCGTGGGCGACAAGTGGTGGACTACAGCCATGGCAAGCATGCGCCGCAGGCTGCGCGGCATCACGTTAAGGGTATCCGGGGCACGTCCGCCGGCGCTCGACGAGGGGTCGCCCGAGCAGGCCCTGCCCGACTCCGCCGAGGCCGCGCAGGCGGCCGACGCGCCGGTCAGCCAGACTGGCGGGGTGCCTTCGCTGACGGACCTCGTGACCGAGCCCACCTCTGAGGACGTGGTTGAGCCCACGCCCGGGGTGGTGGACGCTGTCTGCGCCGCCGCGGTCGACCTTGCCCGTGCCGTCGCCGTCGAGGCCGGTGGCTCCGCTGTCGGTGACCACCGCGGTGTCGAGGCGGACGAGGACCTCGTGGCGACGCACTCGTTCGCGACCACCGACCCGGCGTACGTCGGGTGGCGCTGGGCCGTCACGGTGACCCGGGCGGAGGGCTCCGAACAGGTCACGGTCGACGAGGTCGTACTCCTGCCCGGCAGTGGCGCCCTGCTCGCGCCTGTGTGGGTGCCCTGGAACGAGCGGGTCCAGCCCGGCGACCTTGCCCCCGGAGACCTGCTGCCACCCCTGCCGGACGACCCGCGCGTCGTTCCCTCCTACACCGACGTCGACGGTGACCTCGCGGTGGCGACGTACTGGGAGCTCGGCCTCGGCCGTCCCCGCGTGCTCTCGCTCGAGGGCCGTCTCGATGCCGCCGAGCGGTGGTACGACGGCGATCGCGGCCCGTCCTCGGCCATGGCGCGGCAGGCGCCCGCCCAGTGCCTCACCTGCGCCTTCCGGGTCCCGCTGTCCGGTGCCCTAGGGGCCGGCTTCGGCGTCTGCGCCAACGGCTACGCCCCCGACGACGCGCAGGTCGTGTCACTGGACCACGGATGCGGGGCGCACAGCGAGACCTCCGTCGAGCTGACCCACAGTGCCTCGGTAGCCGGTATGGTGGTGGAGGCCGAAGAGCTCGAGCTCGTCGCCGCCGGCCCGTCGCCCGAGGACGAGACGCCCGACGGTCACGCCAGCTGAGCCTGACCTGCCGGTCAGACCTGCGCCGAACGGGCGATCGCCCGCTTGCGGCGGCCGCAGTACCTGACGCCGACCAGGCCGAGCGAGACCCCCGCGAGGCACATCACCAGCCACCACCCGTGCACCTGCGTGCCCGCTGCCTTCAGGACCAGCAGCGCCAGCAGGGCCACGCCCCACAACGCCGTACCGCCTGCGACGATCTTGACGTCGTCCGTCTCGAGGGGCTCGGGGTCCGGGCGCTGGGCAAGAGGCACAAGGACGACGGTACGCGGTCCCGCGCCTCGGGGTTTCCTTAGCAAAGGTAATGACCTATGCTAAGGATGTGCCTGCTGCTGACACCGCCCTTGCGTCCGAGCTCCGTACGACGGTCATGCGGCTCGCACGTCGGCTGCGCAGCCAGCGCGCGGACACGTCACTGTCGCTGAGCCAGCTCGCGGCGCTCGGCACGCTCGACCGGCACGGTCCCCTCACCCCGGGAGAGTTGGCGGTGTACGAGCGGGTCCAGCCGCCGTCGATGACCCGGGTCGTCGCCGCCCTCGAGCTGGCCGGGATGGTCACCCGCACCGACCACCCCACCGACCGCCGTCAGGTGCTCGTCGCGGTCAGTCCCGAGGGTCGGGTGCTCCTGCGTGATGACCGCAAGCGCCGCGACGCCTGGCTCGCCCAGCGGATGCGGGACCTCGACCCGGCCGACCTTGAGGTGCTGAGGCAGGCGGCCAGGGTGCTCGACCGGCTGGCCGACGCATGAGCCCGACGTTCCGCTCGCTGAAGGTCCGCAA
>JAYTHM010000414.1:0-3753 GCA_043732645.1 Frankiales bacterium | reverse complement strand
TCCGCGGACGCCGCGAGCAGGACCCCGCGGGTCTCGTCATCGATACGGTCGCCGGCGCCGGTGGCGGTGCGGTGGGTGACAGCCTCATCCTCGGCCGTCACCCGGGCCTGCCGCTCGCTGCGCCGGCGGATCTTCACGCTCTTGTAGACGTGCGCGGTGGCCCGACGGACCGCGACCGCGTCCGGGTGCTCCGGGTCGAGGTTGTCGAGCTCCGTGAGCACCTCGAGCACCACCGCCAGCCGGGCAGGGTCGATCCTGTCGGTGGTCATGCTGTCAGGGTACGGAGGCACTGGTGTTACATGCGTCCTATGAAGGTGCCCTTGACCACAGCCGACTTCTTGTCCCGCGCCGAGCTCTGCTACGGCGACCGCGTCGGGGTCGTCGATGAACCCGGCGACTTCCAGGACGGGGGACTGGGGTCGCAGACCTACGCCGACGTCGCCGTCCGGGCCCGTGCCCTCGCCGCCGGTCTCGACGCCCTGGGCGTGGGCCGGGGTGAGCGGGTGGCTGTCGTCAGCCACAACAGCGCCCGGCTGTTCGAAGCGTTCTACGGCGTCTGCTCCTACGGGCGGGTGCTCGTGCCGGTCAACTTCCGGTTGTCGGCGGTGGAGGTCGCCTACATCGTCGAGCACTCCGGCGCCACCGTGCTCCTCGTCGACCCGGAGGTGGACGGGTCGCTCGCGGGGGTCACGGCCCAGCACCGGTTTGTCCTGGGAAAGCAGTCCGACGACGCGCTGCTGCGCTTCGGGGTCGAGCCGGTCGCTTGGGAGGAGCCGTCCGAGGACGCCACCGCGACCATCAACTACACCAGCGGTACGACCGCCCGGCCCAAGGGCGTACAGATCACGCACCGCAACATCTGGGTCAACGCGGTGACCTTCGCGCTGCACACCGGGGTCACCGACCGCGACGTCTACCTGCACACGCTGCCGATGTTCCACGCCAACGGCTGGGGGATGCCCTTCGGGATGACCGGCATGGGTGTGCCGCACGTCGTCATCCGCAAGATCGACGGCGCCGAGATTTTGCGCCGTGTGGACAGGTACGGCGTGACCGTGCTGTGCGCCGCTCCTGCGGTGGTCGCGTCCGTCCTGGAGGCCGCGGCGACCTGGGAAGGACCGATCCCCGGCAGGGACACGGTGCGGGTCATCTGCGCCGGCGCGCCTCCGCCTTCCCGGACGATCCAGCGGATCGGTGAGGAACTCGGCTGGGAGTTCCTGCAGATCTACGGCCTGACCGAGACGTCACCCCTGCTGACGGTCAACCGTCGGCGCGCCGAGGAGGACGCCCTGCCTGCCGAGGAGGCGGCCCGTCGGCTTGCCCGGGCCGGCATGCCCGCGATCGGGGTGACCCTGTCGATCTCGAACGAGGGCGAAGTCCTGGCCCGCTCCAACGTGGTGCTGGAGGGCTACTGGGAGCAGCCCGATGCCACTGCGGACGCACTCGAGGACGGCTGGTTCCACACCGGGGACGGCGGCACGATCGACGACGAGGGTTACCTGACGATCGCCGACCGCCGCAAGGACGTGATCATCACGGGCGGGGAGAACGTCAGCTCGATCGAGGTGGAGGACTGCCTGTTTAGCCACCCTGCCGTGGCGGAGGTCGCGGTCATCGGCGTACCGAGTGAGAAGTGGGGCGAGACGATCAAGGCGTTGGTCGTGCTCACCGAGGGTGCGGCCGTGTCCGAGGCGGACCTCATCGCGCACTGCAAGGGCCGGCTTGCTGGCTACAAGGCGCCCACCTCCGTGGAGTTCCGTGAGGCGATCCCGCGGACCGCCACGGGCAAGGTACAAAAGTTCAAGCTCCGCGAGCAGTACTGGGCCGGCTACGACCGGCAGGTCAACTGACCCCACCTAGGCTGGCGGTGTGACACGGCGTGGCTGGGTCCTTTTCGGCGCGATGTGCGTGCTGTGGGGCATTCCCTACCTGCTGATCAAGGTGGCGGTCGAGGACCTGTCGGCGCCGGTCATCGTGCTTGCGCGATGTGGGATCGGCGCGTTGGTCCTGCTCCCTGTCGCCGCGCACAAGGGCTACCTCCGGCCGCTCCTGCCGCACTGGCAGGCCCTGGTTGCCTTCACGGTCCTTGAGATCGCCGGGCCGTGGCTGCTGCTGACGGACGCCGAGCGCTCGCTGAGCTCCAGCCTCACCGGCCTGCTGGTCGCGGCGGTGCCGCTGGTCGCGGCCGTGGCCTCGCTGCTGCTCGGCGAAGCCGACCGGCTCGACCGCCGCCGGGTCCTCGGGCTCGCCGTCGGCCTGGCCGGCGTCGCGGTGCTGCTGGGCTTGGACCTCGGTGGTGAGCTGCGCGCAGCACTGGAGCTCGGAGCCGTCGTCCTCGGCTACGGCACCGCGCCGCTCATCATCAGCCGCAAGCTGTCGGATCTGCCGTCCCTCGGCGTCATCGCCGCCAGCCTCGGCCTGGCCGCGCTGGCCTACGTGCCGGTGGCCGCGTTCGCCTGGCCCAGCCACGCACCCTCAGGGAAGGTCGTCGCGAGCGTGCTCGGCCTGGCGCTCGCGTGCACCGTCGTCGCGTTCCTGGTGTTCTTCGCCCTCATCGCCGAGGCGGGTCCGAACCGGGCCCTGGTCATCACGTTCGTCAACCCGGCGGTGGCCCTGGTGCTCGGCATCGTGCTGCTCGACGAGCACCTCACGGCAGGCGTCGCCGTGGGCTTCCCGCTGGTGCTGCTGGGCTGTTACCTGGCCACCCGCGAGAACGGCACGCGCGTCGCACCGATGCCTGCCCTCGCTGAACCCTGAGCCCCCCGGTTCGGCCTGCCACGAGCCGACTGCCTCGTGGCAGACCCCAGGCAGGACCAGGGTGTACGTCGCTGACGCTAGATGGAATCGGCTGGGACTTGGCCACCTGCAGGCCTCGCAGCGCCCACCCGGCGATGGACGGGCACGCCAGGTCCCTCACGCAAGGCAAGCCGGACGGCCCTGGGCTGATAATGGTGGCGTGAGCCAGATCGCCCTGCAGGGCCGACCGATGAGGACCCGCTCCAAGGTGCTGCTCGGGATCGGCGGCGGGCTGTTGCTGCTCAGCATGCTCATCACCGGTTTCAACATCCTGCTGAGCCCGCCCAAGAAGGTGCTGGTCGTGACGATGTCCCAGGACGCGGTGCAGGTCGACCGCGTCGCGCTCAAGGACGCCTGCGGGGGCCTTCCCGGCGTGGTGGTCGTGAAGGACATCGGCAACCCCTCGTCGAGCGTGCAGGGCCGCTTCGCGGTGCGCTTCGACATCGGCAAGGCCACGCCGGTCCAGGAGATCGCCCTGGAGAAGTGCATCAACGAGCACGGCTCGAAGGTGCGCGGCTTCCTGTCCGAGGGGGACAACTAGGCGTTCGTCGCGAGCCAGTCGTTCAGTGGGGCCAGGGCCTTCCATGCCTTGTGCACGACCTGCTTGGCCCCGGCGGTGTGCAGCCAGGGCTCGGGCTCGTGGTCGACCCACGCGATCAGGCCCTTGTGTCGCAGAAGCTCTGCCCGCGGATGGCCGTCCTCCCAAGGCTTCGGGGTGCGCTTGAGCTGGTCCCCGCCGACCTGCCACTGCTTGACTCTGAGGCCACCCAGGAGCTTTGTGAGGGCAGCACCGGTGTGGTCATCGTCGATCGCGAGCCGCATCCGCTGCACCTGTTCGGTGCTCGCGTCGAACCGGCCGCCACCGAGATGCAAGCCGGCGGCATCGATCCCGACGTACAGGCCCTGGTCGCCTTGGTTGACGACCGCATACTGCCGGGTCTTGTACGGCGTCTTGTC
>JAYTHM010000413.1:0-3756 GCA_043732645.1 Frankiales bacterium | reverse complement strand
TACGAGGCGCAGCGCGAACACTGGTGGGTCCTGCTGATCTGCGTCGACCAGGGAAAGCGGCTCAACCGCCAGGGCTCGGCGCGATCGCGACCAGGTGCAGTGGCTGTGGTTGTTGCTCGCCCCGTTCCCACTCGCTGACCCGGCGGTCACGGGTACCGAGCTGCTCGGCCAGGTCGGTCTGGAGCATCCCGGCGGCCTTGCGCAGCTCGGCGACGTGGTCACCAAGCAGCCGCGGCCCCACCGTTCCCGCCCTTCGGACGCCGTGCCCAGCGCACGCCTACTGGCGGACTCTAGTGGCGTCGCGCAGCCGCGAAGGACGGTGCGTTCAGACCGCACTCCGTGTTGCTACTGCTTTCATGCCTGCATGCAACGCAGATGATTGGTCGGGAGGGCATCCTGCTCCCACCTGAACAAGCCCCCTCATTCGTCGCGTCGATCGCGATCGCCGCCGGCGTGCTGACGAGAATCCTCTGGTGTAGTCACGGTGGTATCGGGGTGGCATCATGGGCGCATGGCAGCGACGACGCTCGAAGTGCATGGCGCGACGGCGCGGCTGGACATCCATGAGCTTGTCCGGCAGCTCAACATGCACCTGGGGCCGACGTTGGTCGCTGCGTTGAGCGGCACCCGGGACCGGAAGTTGCCGATCAAGTGGGCGAAGACCGACGGTCCCACACCAGGGGTGGACTTCCAACGCCGGTTGCAGCTGGCCCATCGGGTGTGGACGCAGATCGCCGGGGCGGAAAGCGATCACGTCGCTCGCAGTTGGTTCATCGGCGCGAACCCGCAGCTGGGGGAGGACACGCCCCTGACGGCGCTGCGACAGGACCGCAGCGCGCAGGTGGTCGCCGCTGCGACGGCGTTCGTCGAGGACCAGCCAGCTTCGTGAGCGACCTGCCGGCCGGCGGTCGGGTCTGCCGGGCGACCAGCCTGGTGCTGGTCCCAGCGCAGCCAGGCATCGTGTTCCGAGTCGCCAAGACGTCTTACGGGCCGCTGAACCCGCCGGTACGTGCCACCGAGCCGAACGCGGACCGCTCGGGTTGGGGTCGTGGGACACCCACGGCGGTCGCACCGTCTACGCCGCGGGGACCCTGGAGTGTGCGTTCGCAGAAGTCCTGGCCTACTACCGGCGGCGGCTCGGGACAGGCGATCCGCTGATCGCGGACGCAGCGTTCCTCCGGCTGTCCGCCGCCGAGTTCGTCGCCCTGGTGGAGGCGGAGTGGCAGCAGCGCGGGCACCTCCCGCCCGGACACCTGGCCCAGGGATGGCGCCATGAACGCGCGGTGTACCGGCTCGAGTTGCCGTCTCGGGGCTGGTGGGTGCTGCTGGAACACCCGGCGTCCATGGCGGCGGCCGAGGCGGCGCTCGGGGAGCGGCTGGCCGCTGTCGGCATCAGAGCCCTTGATGTCGCGGTCCTGCGTGGTGACCAGCGCCAGGCCACGGTCCTGCTGGCGGACTGGGTCCGGAATCTGACCCTGGAGGATGGCAGCGCCGCCCACGGCATCCGCTACGACAGCCGGCACGCCACCGGTGCGGCGTGGGCGTACTGGCTTCGTCGCGTCGACGATGGCCACGCCGCTAGCGCAGAACCGCTCACGGTACTGGCGGGGGAGCGGGCCATTGACGAGCTCGACCCCGACCTGCAGACCGTCGCGCAACGCTTTCAGCTCAAGATCTGGTGACCGCCAGGGCTTGGCATCAGCGTCGGGTACGCCGCCCCGGCGGCGTGAGCCGGCAGTCGCCGTGCGGCGATGATCAACGTCGGGACACGCCGGTTGGCTGCACGCCGCCGACCGGCTCAACTGGCATCGCGGCGGCTGCCGGCCTGCTCAGATGTCGCTGTCGGACGCCACCCTGGCGTGGGCTTCGCAGGAGGTGGGGCCGTTCACGACGGCCCGGCGAGTCGGTACCTGCCCCGTTCGACCGCGCGCAGGATGGTGGACACGGCGATGATGTGTTTCGCGGTACCGACGGTCATGCCGGCGACGGTCAGCCGCTGAAGGAGGTCTTGCCGCGACAGGACGGCCGTGTGGGCGGTGAAGCAGGTCAAGACCGCCTGTTCGGCGTTCGGCAGGGGCCATGGTCTGGTGAGCCGGGCCGAGCCGTCGCGCAGTTGCAGGTCTGGTTGGCGGGCCAGCCAAGCGGCCAGCTGGTCGTTGGTGATGTGCCCGAGCGCCGGGCCGGGGCGGCGCAGGCCGACGAGCAGCTCGGCCAGGGACAAGGCGCCGCAGGCCGCGAGCTGCGACCTGATCGGCGCCCGCAGACCGGAGGTCTGGTCCCGGCCCTGCACGAGCAACCTGCCGAGGGGCGTGACGTGCCGCTGGGCGAGCCAACGGGCGTCGACCGGGGACGGTTCGGCGGTCAGTTCCAGCACCCCTTCGCGGCGGAGCCGGGGCAGCACCTCGGTCCAGTCGACCGAACCACCGCCAGCCCGGTCGGTCGGCGGCGTGCGCAGGTCGAGCCGTGGGACGGCGAATATCCGCATTAGCGAGGCAACCGTCGCGGCGGTCGCCCGCCCTTCGCTGAGCCCAGCCAGGGCCAGCACCTTCGCGCTACCCCGATCGGTCATGCCGCGCAGCGCCGGTTCGAGGTCGGCGGCAGCCAGCAAGACGTCCGGTGCCCCGGCCGAACGACCGATCCGGCCGGCTTTCGCGCGGACCCCGCGGTACGGCTGGTCGCCGGGCGGCGGTTCAGGCCAATCGCGGCCTGCCGGCGGCAGGAGATGCTGTCGCTGCTCGAACAGCTCCCGGAGGTCGACCCGGATCGCGGCGGCCCGGGCGAAGACCAACGACACGACCGCTTCCAGGGTGGCGGCCGGTGGCGGGCTGCCCGGCAGCGGGAGACCGGCGGGCAGACTCAGCCATTCACCGGCTGGCCGCCAAAGAACCTCCGGCCCGGCGGTGGCGCTAGACGCTCGAGACATGGACGGGTGCAGTTGGACGGGAGGGCTCGGCCTCGAGCACCTCATCAGCAACCTCGTGCAGCCGAGCGTGCACGCCTCGTTCTTCACGATCAAGTCGCTGCACCCGCGTAGGTTCCCAGGGCCGCCAGCGCAACAGGCTCAGATGTCCCGCGCCGCGCCGAGGACTTGTCCGGCAACCTTCCACGTGCGGAGCGCCGAATAAAGATCATCGCCGACCCACAGCGCAACTGACCCCAGGTCCTGTCCCGCCGGACCAGCCGGCTGCATGACGCTGCAGGGTCTGCCCCGATTTACCGAACACGAGTTGGACGGGCTGTACGTCCTGCCACAGGACAGCGGCATAGGCATTGGCGGTGCGCTGCCAGACGCGGTGGGCGACGTGCGACGACTCGGGGCATTGGAGGACAACACCGCAGGCCGCCACTGGCACGAAGGGCGCGGTTGGTGCAGCAGCCGTGAGCGGCAGCGGGCGTACGGCGCAGCCACGTTCGATACGTGCGGTGGGTTCCGAGTTGGGTCCACGGGCCTGGCCCGAGGCAGACGCGGCTTAAGGCAGGCAAGATCGCAACGTGGCGTTCACCAGCCTGGTGAGTGGGATCCGCTACTAGTCGACGAGGTTGCGCCGCCTGCAACGACACCTGGACGCTGTTCCATCCCGGCCGTAAGCGTGGTCGGGTCGCGATGGACGCCGCTGGGGTCCTGCCGAGCTTCAAGGGTGTCGCGGTCCACGACGGGCTGGTCGTCTACCGCCAGTACGACCAAGCCCTGCACGGCTTGTGCAATGCCCATCATCTGCCGGAGCTGGCTGGGATCGCCGAGCTCACCGGCCAAGC
>JAYTHM010000412.1:0-3771 GCA_043732645.1 Frankiales bacterium | reverse complement strand
CATCTTCTTCGGATCGCCTGACTGGCAGGCGCTCTCGCAGCCGGGAGACGCGCTCCCGGACCATCAGCTGACCCTCGACGAAGCCATCAACTTGCAGTACACGAGCGGTACCACCGGCTTTCCGAAGGGCGCGACACTGAGCCACCGAAACATCCTCGGCAACGGCTTTGTGGCCGGCGCGCTCTGCGGCTACACCGAGGTGGACCGGGTCTGCGTCCCGGTGCCGTTCTACCACTGCTTCGGCATGGTGATGGGCAACCTCGGGGCCCTCTCGCACGGTGCCTGCATCGTCATCCCAGCGGCGGCCTTCGACGCCGCGGCGACCCTGCGTGCCGTCGAGCAGGAGCGATGCACGTCCCTCTACGGGGTACCTACGATGTTCATCGCCGAGCTCGCCCTGGCCGACTTCGCGTCCTACGACCTGAGCTCCCTGCGCACCGGGATCATGGCCGGGTCGCCGTGCCCGGTCGAGGTCATGAAGCAGGTGCAGCAGTTCATGCCGGAGGTGACGATCGCCTATGGCATGACGGAGACCTCACCGGTTTCCACGCAGACCCGCGCAGACGACTCGCTGGTGCGTCGTACTGGCACGGTGGGCCGGGTGCATCCGCACGTGACGGTCAAGGTGGTCTCGCCAGACACTGGCGAGACGGTCGCAAGGGGCGAGACCGGCGAGCTCTGCACGGCGGGGTACGGAGTGATGCTCGGCTACTGGGCCGACCCGGACAGGACTGCCGAGGCGATCGACAGCGAGGGGTTCATGCACACCGGTGACCTCGCGGTCATGGACGACGACGGCTATTTGTCGATTGTCGGGCGGAGCAAGGACATGGTGATCCGGGGCGGGGAGAACGTCTACCCGCGTGAGGTCGAGGAGTTTCTCTACACCCACCCCGAGGTCGTCGACGTGCAGGTCGTCGGTGTCCCCGACCCGAAGTACGGCGAGGAGCTGTGCGCCTGGGTGCGGCTGGCCGAGGGGTCGGCCCTGACCGCCGACGAGCTGCGGGAGTGGTGCCACGGGAAGCTTGCGCACTACAAGGTGCCGCGCTTCGTGCGTTTCACCGACGAGTTCCCGATGACCGTCACCGGCAAGGTGCAGAAGTTCAAGATGCGCGAGGCCTCCGTGGCCGAGCTCGGCCTGGAGGCCGAAGGCCGGTAACGATTCCGGGTGGGCTTTAAGCTCGAGCGCATGGTCCTGCCCGCTTGGGTCTGTCCCCAAGGGGGCTATTGGGCCGGGGTGATCCGGCCGGTGACCTCACCGAGGGGGAGGCCGCGGGCAGTGGTTGCCATGATCGTGACGATGTCACCGTCGGCGAGGAAAGCCCTGCCCTGCAGGGGATCACGCCCATTCCATGTGAGCTCGATGAACGACCCGCGCTGGTCGACTGCCGGTCCGCTGACGGTCCCGGAGGCGAACAGGTCACCGGTGCGCAGACAGGCCCCGTTGGCCGTCAGGTGGGCCAGCATCTGGGGGGCGGTCCAGTACATCCCGGCGAACGGCGGCCGGCTGACGACCTCACCGTTCAGGGCGAGCTCGAAGGTCAGGTCCAGCGCCCAGTCACCATCGACGCGAAGGTACTGCGCCGGCACCGGGTCCTGGGTGGGGGCGGCCACCTTGTCGAGGACCTCCAGCGGCACGACCCACGGTGAGATCGAGGTGGCGAAACTCTTGCCCAGGAACGGCCCGAGCGGGACGTACTCATAGGACTGGATGTCGCGTGCGCTCCAGTCGTTCAGCAGCACCACCCCGAAGACGTGCTCCTCGAACTCCCCTGTGGTGACAGGGGATCCGAGCTCCGACGGGACCCCGACGACGAACCCGAGCTCGACCTCGACATCGAGCTTCATCGACGGTCCATACGCCGGACCTGGGGCCAGCAGCCCGCAAGGACGTCGCACGTCGGTGCCGCTGACGACGACCGTGCCGGCCCGTCCGTGGTAGCCGACCGGCAGGTGCTTCCAGTTGGGCAGCAGGGCGTCCCCGTCGGGCCGGAACATCCGGCCGAGGTTGGTCGCGTGTTCCTTGCTGGCGTAAAAGTCGACGTAGTCGGCCACGTCGAACGGCAGATGCAGCGTCGCGCCATGGACGAGCGGTGCACCGACGAGTCCACGAACCTGCTCGCGGACCTCCGTCCAGTACGCCCTCCCCCTTGCCAGGAAGGGGTTCAGCGAGTCGAGCGCCCACTCCGGACCCAGGTGCTCGGCAAGGTCCAGGATGCCGTCGTCGACCGCGACGCCCACCTTGCGTGGACCGTCACCGACGGAGAACACACCGTATGGGAGGACCTCGCGGCCGAAGCTCACAGCAGCCCCAGGGTCATCGCGTCGGTGACCGGCTTAGCCGTGTCACACGAGCCGTAGGAGTGGAAAAGCCAGCGGGTGGCCGTGACGAGGTCGCCGGACAGCTCGCACGCCTCGTGGGCGAGGGCGTCGCCGTCGGTGCATCGCAGGACCTCGAGGACGTCCCCGGCGGACAGGGCGCGGGCAACGGCGAGCAGCAGGTTGAGGTAGCCGTGGTGCGGCTCGCCCTTCGTGCTCTCC
This sequence comes from Frankiales bacterium, assembly GCA_043732645.1. Lineage (GTDB taxonomy): Bacteria > Actinomycetota > Actinomycetes > Mycobacteriales > SCTD01 > RYN-111. The sequence continues at coordinate 1,230 of JAYTHM010000412.1, read as the reverse complement.
CACCCTCGTACGGCAGCGTGCATGCCCGCCGTCGCCTTGAACGGCACGGACATCCTTGCAGCCGAGAGGACATAGGCGGCGACCTCCTCGACGGGCGGGAGCCGGACCCCTCCGCACCGGAGCTTGCCGAAGACGCCGTGCCCGGCGAGCTCCCTGGGGTCGACCCCCTCGAGGTAGCAGGGGAGCTGTGGCATCACGCCGGAGCGCAGCTCGACCGCCCGCACCCGCAGGCGAAGATCGGTCGGTAGGTCCACGGTGGCGTCCCCGAGGAGGTGCACGTCCAGCGAGCTACCCGCGCTGGCATCGAGCAGGGCCAGCAGCTCCCCGACCCGGTCACCGGGGCACAGGAAGCGTCCGCTGAGCATGGGGGAGATCGAGGCGCGGTGACGAGCCAGCGCCTCGTCCATGGGGAGCCAGGACGGCGGGAACAGGCCTGCGTCATCGACCAGGCCTGCGAGCAGGGGCATCACGGGCAGCGGCGGGAACGGCAGGTCATCGGGCCCAGGTCCAGGGGTAGCCGGGGTCATCGACCTCGGCCACGCCCGGCGCAAGGTCCAAGGGGGCGAACGTGTCGATCATGACGGCCAGCTCGTCGGTCGAGGTCTTGCCGAGCGCGCGCTCGACCGACCCGGGCTGCGGTCCGTGCACGAAACCGCCTGGGTGCAAGGTGATCGAGCCCTGCGCGACGCCGCTGCCGACGCGGGAGGTGAAGTCGCCACCGACATAGAACAGCACTTCGTCACTGTCGACGTTGCTGTGGTTGTACGGGACCGGGACGGCCTCGGGGTGGTAGTCGAGCAGCCGCGGCACGAAGGAGCAGATCACGAAGCCGGGACCGGCGAAGGTCTGGTGCACTGGTGGCGGCTGGTGCAGGCGACCGGTGACCGGCTCGAAGTCGTGGATCGACAGGGCATAGGGGTAGAGGCAGCCGTCCCAGCCGACGACGTCGAACGGGTGGGAGGCGTAGGTGTAGGTCGTGAAGCGTCCGCGCCGGCGGACCAGGACGTCGGTCTCCGAGGCCTCGTCCACGAGCAGCGGCGCCGTGGGGGCTCTAAAGTCCCGCTCGCAAAAAGGCGACTGCTCGAGAACCTGGCCGTGCCTGCCCAGGTACTGGGCGGGAATCGTGACGTGCCCTCGGGCCTCCACGGCGAGCGCCCGCAGCGGCCCGTCCGCGACCACCCAGCGATGCGTCGTACCGGTGGGGACCACGACGTAGTCGCCCGGTCCGAC
>JAYTHM010000411.1:0-3771 GCA_043732645.1 Frankiales bacterium | reverse complement strand
GGTCTGGACGGCTTCGGCGTCGTCCGCCGGCTGCGGCAGGAGGGCGTGCGGACCCCCGTCGTCTTCCTCACCGCCAAGGACGCGACCGAGGACAAGGTCACCGGTCTGACCCTCGGCGGCGACGACTACGTCACCAAGCCGTTCTCCCTCGAGGAGATCGTCGCACGCATCCGGGCCGTCCTGCGCCGCGTCTCCACCTCCCCCTCGGCACAGACCCACCTGAGCTTCGCCGACATCGAGCTCGACGAGGACACCCACGAGGTCTGGAAGGACGGCACGTTGGTGCCGCTGTCGCCGACCGAGTTCAAGCTGCTCCGGTACTTCATGCAGAACACGGGGCGGGTGCTGTCGAAGACGCAGATCCTCGACCATGTGTGGAACTACGACTTCGGCGGCGAGGCCAACGTGGTCGAGTCCTACGTCTCCTATCTCCGGCGCAAGATCGACACCACCGAACCCCGGCTGCTCCACACACTCAGGGGCGTGGGCTACGTGCTCCGCGTCCCCCGGAGCTGACCCGACGGTGACCGTGCTGTCCCGCACCCCGCTCCGGGTCAAGCTGGTCGTGGCTGTCGTCGTCCTCGCCGCCCTCGGCCTCACGATCGTCGGCCTGTCCGCCACCACGTCCCTGCACGGCTACCTCGTCAAGCGGGTCGATGACCGGCTCAACGCCTTCCAGGGAGACGGCGGAGCGGGTCACGGCGGTGGCGGTCCCAACCCCTTCACCACCGTGTACGTCGGACTCGTGAACGCCGACGGTTCACTCACGACCCTCGCGATCCCTCCCGGTAGCCGTGGACCCGACGCCCCGTCGAGGGTGCCGAGCAGCCCGATCACCGTGCACGCGACCGGCGCCGGGCAGGCCGACTGGCGTGTCATCGGCCGGCGCGACCGCCAATCCGGGTCCATCGTCTTGGTCGGCGTCAGCCTGCGCGACGTGCAGAGCACGACCCACCAGCTCGTCGTGCTCGAGCTGATCATCGGCGGGATCGTGCTCGTCGTGATGGGCGGCGTCGCCTACGTCGTCGTACGCCGATCACTGCGGCCCCTGGTTGCCGTCGAGGTCGCGGCCGAGGCCCTGTCGGCCGGAGACTTCAGTCAGCGGGTGCCCTCGGGTGACGCGCGCACCGAGGTGGGTTCGCTGTCCACGTCCTTCAACGCAATGGCGGAGCAGATCGAGAAGTCCTTCGCCCTCGCCACCGCCTCCGAGGCCGATGCCCGCGCGTCGGAGGACCGGATGCGCCGCTTTGTCGGCGACGCCTCGCACGAGCTGCGGACCCCCCTCACCTCGATCCGGGGCTTCGCCGAGCTCTACCGCTCCGGCGCCCTGGCCACTCCCACTGAGGTGGCCCGTGCCATGTCGCGGGTCGAGAGCGAGGCGTCCCGGATGGGCCTGCTCGTCGAGGACCTGCTGATGCTGGCCCGACTCGACCAGCAGCGGCCCTTCGAGCACGCCCCCGTCGACCTGCTCGAACTCGCCGGCGACGCCGTACAGGACGCTCATGCGGTAGACCCGTCCCGGACCGTGACCCTCGAGGCGGTGGCTGCGGGTCCCGCACCCGTCGTCTCCGGTGACGCAGCGCGGCTGCGCCAGGTCTTTGGCAACCTGGTCGCGAACGCCCTGACCCACACCCCCTCCGGTACGCCGGTCATGGTCCGGGTCTCCAGCTCGACCTCGGAGGCCGTGGTGGAGGTCGTCGACTCCGGACCGGGCATCCCCTCAGAGGACCGCGCCCGCGTCTTCGAGCGCTTCTTCCGGGTGGACAGCTCCCGAACCCGCGCCTCCGGCGGCAGCGGCCTCGGCCTGTCCATCGTCGCCGCCCTGGTGGCAGCGCACGATGGGTCGGTGCGAGTCGACGACACCCCAGGCGGCGGGTCCACCTTCCGCGTCGCCCTTCCCCTCCAGCGCCTCTGACGGGCCTCACCGTCAGGTCAGCAGCCGTGCAGCACCAGGCTGCTCCCGAAGCGGGTCTTGCGGACCTCGACCTGCGCAGGGATCCGCTGGCGGAGCTCGGCAACGTGCGACACAACTCCGACGACGCGGCCGCCCTCGCGCAGCCCGTCGAGGACGTCCATGACCTCGTCGAGGGCGTCCTCGTCGAGGGTCCCGAAGCCTTCGTCGACAAACAGCGCCCCGATGCGGGAGCCGCCGGCCTCGACAGTGACGACATCGGCGAGTCCCAGGGCCAGCGCGAGCGAGGCCAGGAACGTCTCCCCGCCGGACAGCGTGGAGGTGTCCCGGTCCTGCCCGGTCCAGCCGTCCCGGGCGAGCAGCCCGAGGCCGGACCGCTGCCCTCCGCGCGCAGCTCCGTCGGTGTGGACCAGCGCGAAGCGTCCCTGGGTCATCCGCAGCAGCCGCACCGACGCGGCAGCGGCCACCTCCTCCAGCCGGGCGGCGAGGACGAAGGCCGTGAGCGTCATCCTCAGGGCGTTGGCGCCGGCTCCGGCGCAGAGCTCGGCGAGCCCACGGACCTCGGCGGCCCGCTCCTCGAGGGGCAGCAGCGCCGACGACTCCTGCTCGAGCGCGGGAAGCAACCGCTCCAACCCGGTACGCCGCGCCTGAGCTTGGGCGCTCCAGCCGACGGCCTCCGCATGAGCCACCTCCGCCTGCGACGCCAGCACGTCCGCCGTGGCAACGGGGGCGGGCGGGTCGAGCTCCACGTCGAGCTCGCGGTCGGCGAGAGCCTCCAGGACGCCGGCGCGGGCGTCGCCGGCTTCCCGGAGCTGCTCCCCGGTCTTGCTCAGCCACTCGGGGGCACGGGTGGCGGACCGGGCGCTGTCGACCGACGCGAAGCCCGCACTGCCGCAGGCTGCCTCGGCCTCGCTCAGGGCACGGTCGAGCTCGGCCTGCGCCGAGGCGAGGTCGGCCGACGCCTCGAGGGCCTGCTCGCAGGCGACAAAGCGGTTGCCCAGGGCCTCCAGCGCACCGGCCAGGTCAGCGGCGAGTCCAGCGAGCTCCCGGTCGAGCTGGTCCTGGGCTGCTCGGGCCCGAGCGGTGGCGTCGAGGTTGCGACGCTGAGCAGCCTCAGCCTGACCCTCGGCGGCGACGACCGCGGACGTCGCGGTGACGCGCTCTTGATCAAGCTGCTCCAGGGCGCCCTCGGCAGAGCCGGCCGCGAGGGCCACGGCCCGCGCGGCAGCGATCTCGAGGTCGCACTCGGCGAGGTCGAGGTCCAGCACCTCCAGGGTGAGCGCGCCCAGCCGGCCGCGGAGGGCCTCGGCGGTGGCCCTGGCCGCCGCCTGCCGGGTCTCGAGATCGGCCACGTCGCGCTGCGCGCGCTCGGCCTCGAGACGGGCGCGTTCCTCGTCGTCGGAGCTCACGCCCTCGTCTTGCAGCAGGGAAGGGTCGGGGTGTTCCAGAGAGCCACACACCGGGCACGGCGCGTCGCTCTCGAGGGCGAAGGCGAGCCGGGCGATCATCGTGTTGACGCTGGCCGTCCGAAGGTCGTTGGCCTTGACGGCGAGGGCCAGGGCGGTCTCGCGCGCCGACAGGTGCTGCTCGGCCAACAGGGCCAGGCGTGAGGTGACCCGGCCCAGCTCGACGAGGTCAGGGCGCAGGGCCGCGAGGCGGTCGCGGTCGGCAACGAGCGCGGGCAGCCGTTCGGCAGCGGCGCGTGCGGTCGCGAGCCGGGTGGCCACGAGGTCACGGCGGGCGGGGAGCCCTTCCAGTACGAGGCGGGCGGCTCCGTGGGTGGCGAGGGCGTCAGCCTCCTCGTCGCCGGCCTTGACGGCGTCGGCGAGCGCTGTCTGCCGCGCGGCGTCGACAGCGCG
>JAYTHM010000410.1:0-3776 GCA_043732645.1 Frankiales bacterium | reverse complement strand
GCCTCCTGGTCGCGGTTCTCAGCGAGGTCGACGACACCCAGCTCGCGCAGGTGGAAGCAGTCCGCGGTCGGCCAGGTTTTGGTGACGGCGATCAAAGTCACGTCCTCGGGGCGGCGTCCCGCCGCAGCGCAGGCAGCAGCGATTCGGGCGCGCACGTCGTGGAGGTTGGCCGCGAGCTCGGCTCGGCGACTGAGGTCGTCACTCACGGTAGCCAGACGACGCCGCCGTGCCGTCCCGTCACGCCGTCGCGGCGGTAGGAGAAGAAGTGCTCGGGCTGCTCCAGCGTGCAGCCGCCCACCGCGGACACCCGGACGCCCTCGGCGGTCAGCTGCGACGTCGCGCCGGCCAACAGGTCGACTGAGGCGGAGCCCTGCCGGGTCGTGCTGCGGCTGCCGGGGACGGCCTTCTCGACCTCACCTGCCATCGACGCGGGCACCTCGTAACAGCGCCCGCAGATGCCGGGACCCAGGACGGCCGTGATGGCCTCGGCCCCCAGCTCCCGCATCTGCGCGACCACCGCGGCCAGCACGCCCTTGACCAACCCGGGCCGACCTAGGTGCGCGGCCCCCACAACGCCTGGGGCGGCAAGCAGCACGGGAAGGCAGTCTGCGCCCATCATGACTAGCCCGACCCGCGGAGTCGTGGTGACCAGAGCGTCGGTGTTGTCGAGGCCACGCGCGGTCTTGTTGCTCAGGCCCATGACGACCCGGACTCCGTTGCCGTGCACCTGCTTGCCAAACGCGAGCCCGTCGAGGCCGAGCTGCTCCACGAGCAGCGCCCGGTTGGCCTGCACCTTGCCATGGGCGTCGTCGACGTGGACCGCCAGGTTGAGGCTGTCCCAGGGTGGCAGGCTCACCCCGCCACCGCGGGTCGTGAAGACCCCTAGCGCGGGTGCGGGCAGCCCGGCGTCGAGGACCTTGAGCACGACCTACTTCAGGAAGTCGGGGACGTCGAGGTCGTCCTCGAAAACAACCGTGCGTCGCTGCCGCTCGGGCTGGGCGATCGGCGTGGCTGGGGTGCCGGCGACCGGCTTCGGCGTCGGTACACCAGTCGTCGGGGTGTAGCGCGGCTCCGGCCGGCCCTGCTCTGAACGGCCTTGCTCCGTACGGCTGGGCGACTCGGGCTCGGGCTCGGCAGCAGCCTGACGACGGGGTTCGTACCGCTTCTGGGTGGGGGCGCCACTGTCAAAACCGGCACCGATGACGGTAACCCGCACCTCGTCCCCGAGCGCGTCGTCGATCACGGCGCCGAAGATGATGTTGGCGTCGGGGTGGGCAGCGTCGGCGACGAGCTGCGCCGCCTCGTTGATCTCGAACAGGCCGAGGTCGCTGCCGCCGCTGATGGAGATCAGGACGCCGTGGGCGCCGTCCATGCTGGCCTCGAGCAGTGGGCTGCTGATGGCCATCTCGGCGGCGATGACCGACCGGTCCTCGCCCCGGGCGGAGCCGATGCCCATCAGGGCCGAGCCGGCGCCGCTCATGATCGACTTCACGTCGGCGAAGTCGAGGTTGATCAGGCCCGGCGTTGTGATCAGGTCCGTGATCCCCTGCACGCCGGACAGCAGCACCTGGTCAGCGCTCTTGAACGCATCCATCACGCTGACCTGCTTGTCGCTGATGGACAGCAACCGGTCGTTGGGGATCACGATGAGGGTGTCGACCTCGGCACGCAGCTGCTCGATGCCGTCCTCGGCCTGGCTCGCACGACGGCGGCCCTCGAACGAGAACGGGCGGGTGACGACCCCGATGGTGAGGGCACCCAGGGACCGGGCGACAGCGGCCACGACGGGGGCGCCACCGGTGCCGGTGCCGCCACCCTCGCCAGCCGTCACGAAAACCATGTCAGCGCCCTTGAGGACCTCTTCGATCTCGTCGCGATGGTCCTCGGCCGCCTGGCGGCCGACGTCTGGCGCGGCACCGGCGCCAAGTCCCCTGGTGAGCTCGCGGCCGACGTCGAGCTTGACGTCGGCGTCCGACATGAGCAGCGCCTGAGCGTCGGTGTTGATGGCGATGAACTCGACGCCCTTGAGGCCCACCTCGATCATCCGGTTGACGGCGTTGACGCCGCCTCCCCCGATGCCAACCACCTTGATGACGGCGAGGTAGTTCTGCGGTGCTGCCACTGTGTCGGGGCCTTTCGTCGGGGGAACAGCTGGATGTGCGGCTGGTTGGGCGGCTGATCGTCATGGCTTGTCGTGGCGCAGGGAAGGCGCTGCGAGACCGAGAGCAGCACAGAACCGGGACGGCTGTGCGAGGGCGGTGTTCGACCCTCAGCCTCAGGTAGACGCTTAGAGTTATGTCAACCTGTGACATGAGGTGCACCGTAGGCGTCCGGTAGATGCTGGGTCAACCCAACAGGCCGTGTGTTCCCACATACCGCTGCGCGACAGCCGGTCGCGGTGCATCGCGGACCGACAGTCCGGCAACCCACAGCCCCGTGCCAGCGGCCCGTCACCGTCTATGGAAGGCAGAACCCCAGGGGTCACCTGGCGCGGCGGCCCCCCGGGTGATGGTGCCTTGGGTGGTGGGGCGCTCGCTTGGCGGCGTACATGTTCGCGTCAGCCTGGGCGAGAAGCTCCTCGTGATCGATGCCGCCGGCCCGCGAGACGGCAACCCCGATACTCACCCCCACCTTGAGGTCGAGAGTACCGATGTCTTCTCCCACCACTTCCTGCAACCGGGTCACCAGCGGCGCGAGGCCTTCATCGGTTGCGCCCTCCACAAGCACGACGAACTCGTCGCCGCCGAGGCGCGACACCGTGTCGGACGGGCGCACTGCTGCCAACAGCCGACTCGCCACCGTCGTGAGCACCAGGTCGCCGGTCGCGTGACCATAGGCGTCGTTGACCGCCTTGAAGCCGTCGAGGTCGAGGAACAGCACCGCGGTGGAGGCACCGGTGCGGGCGTCGCGAGCCAGGACGGCCCGGAGCCGCTCTTCCAGCAGTGCCCGGTTGGCCAGCCCCGTGAGCGGGTCGCGGACCGCACGTTCGGTGAGCGAGGCCGTGAGGGCGCGCAGCTCCTCCTCCGCGTGCCGCCGCTCGGTGATGTCCTGCGCGCTGACGGCGAACCACGCCGGCCGTCCCTGCGCGTCGGGCACGACCGTTACGCCGTGCAGCACCCAGAGGGTGCGGCCGTCAGGGGCGACATACCTCTGCTCGGACTGCAGCGACAGCTCCTCTCCCCTGAGCAGGCGCGCCACACCGTCGGCGTCCCCCAAGCGGTCATCGGGGTGCAGCACGTGGGCGAACGGGACCCCGATGAGGTCTTCGGGTGGTCGCCCCAGCAACTCGGCGTAGGTCCGGTTGGCCCGGACGTAGCAGGCAGACAGGTCAGCGAGCGCCAGGCCGATCCTGGCCTGGTCGAAGAACGTCTCGAACACGTCCTCGCTGGTGGCGAGCACCTGCATGGTGCGAAGCGCCAGCTCGGCGCGGGCATCGCTCGATGTGACCTCCGGCTCGCTGATGGGACATCTCCTCCTGTTGGCTGCCTCCCCGTCCTGCCCACTCAGTCGCCGTCGGCACGCTTGACTGGGCAGGTGACTGACACCGTGCCCACAGAACGTCCGACCAACCCGGGGCGTGCCCTGGCAGCCGCGCTCGACGCCGTAAGGGCCGATCGGCTCGTCCCGCTGCTCCAGGAGCTGGTGAGGATCGCCTCGGTGACCGGTAGCGCCGCGGAGACCGACGGACAGCACTGGCTGGGCGGTCACCTGGACCGGCTCGGCCTCGAGACCGACCTGTGGCAGGTCGACCTGGCCGAGCTGCGGACCGATCCCGA
>JAYTHM010000409.1:0-3778 GCA_043732645.1 Frankiales bacterium | reverse complement strand
CGCGCGCGTCGGCGCGCACTACCTGAGGACGGGCGCGTGGCTGTGACGGTCGGGATCATCATGGGGAGCGACTCGGACTGGCCGGTCATGGAGGCGGCGTCTGCTGCGCTCCAAGAGTTCTTGGTCGAGCACGAGGTCCGGGTCGTGTCGGCCCACCGGACTCCGCGCGACATGCTCGCCTACGCCTCGACGGCCGTCGACCGGGGTCTGCGGGTCGTCATCGCCGGTGCAGGTGGTGCGGCGCACCTGCCCGGGATGGTCGCCTCGATGACCCCGCTACCGGTCATCGGGGTGCCAGTACCGCTCAAGCACCTCGACGGCATGGACTCGCTGCTGTCGATCGTGCAGATGCCCGCCGGGGTCCCGGTCGCGACGGTGTCGGTCGCGGGAGCACGCAACGCCGGCCTGCTCGCCGTACGCATCCTGGCCGCCTCGGACCCGGCGCTGCTGGCGGCGATGACACGCTTCCAGGCCGAGCTGGCGGACGGGGCACGGGCCAAGGACGCTGCGCTGCAGGCGCGCCTCGGGCTGTGACGCTGCTGCTGCGCTACCTAGCGCTGAAGGCCTGAGCGAGTAGCCGGGCCACGCTCTCCAGCGCGGCTGGGTTGCTGGGCACGGCGACGTCGCTGTCGGGGGCGCGCAGGCGGTCCAGGTGCCTGCGGTCGTCGGTGGCCCGCTGGGTGGGGATGGCGTCCATGCCTGTCTCATCGGCAGCAGTGGTGCCGCAGTGAAGCGCTCAGTCGCGCCACTCGATCCGCGGGCAACGGTCCATGACGACTGTCAGCCCGGCCGCCGTCGCCCAGGTCGCGGCGGCCTCGTCGACCACGCCGAGCTGCATCCACACGCCGCTCGCACCGATGGAGATCGCCTGGTCGACCACCGGACCGACGAGGTCGGAGCGGACGAAGCAGTCGACGACCTCGACGGGGAAGGGGACCTCGTCGAGGCTTGCGAAGCCCTTCACGCCGTGCACGATGGGGGCGCTGGGGTGGATCGGGATGATGCGCTTACCCCTGTCCTGGAGAAACTTCGAGACATCCCAGGCGGCGCGGGTCGGGTTGTCAGAGAGTCCGACGATCGCCCACGTCTCGAGGGCCAGCAGGGTGTTGATCGCGTCGCGCACGTGGGCTCCCGAGTCGTGCTCTTGGGACGTCAACTCTGCCAGGCTGTGGGGCCGGGGGGGGCTGGTGAGTCGTGCCTGCGGCGTGCCTGTGACCCGAGCCGGAGTCTGGTCGGGTCACAGGTGCGGGGGCGGTGGTCGTGCGGTGCGGTGCGGGGTCCCGGGGGGGTTACCAAGGGCGGGGTGGTCGGTCTCGGGCGTGGCCGGTGCAGCGTGCGGTCCAGGTGTGGGTGCCGTCGGGGCGGAGCTGGACAAGGAAGGCGGCTTGTTTGGCCCGGTGGTGGTGTCGGCACAAGCACTGGAGGTTGTCGGGGTGGGTGGGGCCAAAGGGTGCGGTGGTCCTTGTCGGTGGTGGCTGCGGGTCGGGTGCGGCCGGGGAACACGCAGGTGCGGTCGCGGGCTTCGAGGAACCGTCGGAGCCGGCTGGGGACGACGTAGCGGTGGGTGCTGAGGTCTCGAAGGGTGACGGGTTGCTGGGCTAGCCGCCTGATCGTCTCGGTGACGACGTCTGCCCGATCCAGGGTGTCCGGCGCGGCACGGCTTGCGCACGGCTGCGGCGGGTTTTCCTCCCTGGGGTTGCCGATGCCACCGACGTTGCCGCGGGGGTGGGGGATCGCGTCGTCGAGGGTGAGGACGTGGCCGTTGTGGTCGATGCTCAGGCGGCGGCTGCGTTGGGCGCTGTGGAGTAGGTCGCGGGCGGTGCTGGGCAGGACGGGTCCTAGGCCGGGGATCTCGGCGAGTTCGAGGTCGCCTCCGGTGGCGGTGGAGTAGAGGATGACGATGGTGGCTTCCCATCCCGCCGGGGGCTTGGGTGCCGCCGGTGAGCAGGGCGACGGCGAGGTCGAACAGCCGGTTGTCGTGGCTGCGCTGGTCCTCGGAGTCGCGGCTCAGGAGGTGGTCGTGGCGGGTGAGGGCGGCCAGGACGGCGCCGATCTGGGGTGTGGGGCCGGTGAGCTGGACGCTGGCCTGGCCGTTCGGGCGTGCCCAGGACCGGACGCCGCGTGCCGTGTCGGCGTGGTCCTGGCGGCGGTGCGCAGCGGCGAGGTCGATCTGCAGGACGAGCTTGCGGAGGTCCTTGGCCAGCTCGTGGGGAGTCTGGCCGTGGTAGCGGCTGAGCATGATCGCGATGGTGGCCTATCGGTGCTCCAGGGTCAGGCCCAGCTCGGGGTCGCAGACGGTGCGCACGACGGCTCGTAGGTGCCGGTCGCTGAGCAGGTCGGCCTCGACGGCCTCGGCCAGGCCGGGGAGCTCGCAGGCCTGCACGGCCAGGTGCTGCAGTGACCAGCCGGTGCCTGAGCTGACGTTCAGGGCCAGGGCGATCTCGTCGGGCACCCATTCCCGCTCGTCGCTGCTTGCCCGGTTGGTCAGAGCGGTCAGGGTGCGCAGCATCAGGGCGAAGGCTTGATTCGCCAGGTGCTGGCAGGTGATGACGGCGTCGAGGTTCTGGGTCGGGGTCGCGGTGAACAGCATCCCCTCGCAGCGGGACTGGGCCGCCTCGACCATCCCGGCGACCCGGACGGCCTCGACGTTCAGCGGATCGCACAGGGCTCCATCGACGGGCAGGTCAGGGCCTGGGTTGGTGTCTGCAACATCCACCTGATCCTCAGTTGTGATCCCGAACATGTGAGTGATACGACCGTGTTGGTCCGACAGAGACCATCACCAGAACCGCTTGTGGATAGGCATTCTGCTGCACGTGAAGGGGTGCGCTGATCTGCTCTCCGGCACGGCGGAGCGGCCGAGCAATCTGTGCGCCAGCCTCGGCCAGAGCCCCGCCTAGTCCGACGAGACCGCCGTCCGCGCCGTCACGCTCACGTGCCGACTGTCGCCTCGCCCGGACCGCGGTCGAGCAGCAGCAGCATCTTCACGTGCGGTCCGTGCTCGGTGTCGAAGGCCTCGCCGTACGCCATGAAGCCGCCTCGTTCGTAAAACCGCTGCGCACGGACGCGGGCATGGCACCACAAGACCGCACCGCCCTCGGCGCGGCAGTGCTCGACGAGCCCGCCCAGGACCAGCCCGCCGACGCCGAGGCAGCGGTGGCTCGGCGCCGTGGCCATCCCGCGCAGCCGCCAGCCACCCGGCCCAGCTGCCCAGGAGGCCTCTTCGGGACGGACGTTGCCAGTGCCGACGAGCAGGTCACCGTCGTACGCCGCGAGGTGGTGCGCAGGCTTGTCGTCATCGGGCAGGGCGACGGCCCGTCCGTCCCGCAGCACCAGCTGGCGCAGCCCGACGGTGTCCTGCGCCCCGACGCGCCGGACGGTCAGCGCCACGCCGGCTCAGTCCCGGCCCTGGACGTCGCGTGTGTAGACCTTCTCGGCAACGTCGTCGAGAAGGTCGTCTCGGCGGTTGGCCAAGATGACGTCCGATCGCTCTTTGAACTCCTCGAGGTCGCGCACCACCTCGTAGTGGAAGAACTGGTCGTCTGGCAGAGCCGGCTCATAGATGATCACCGGCACGCCCTTAGCCTTGATCCGCTTCATGACGCCCTGGATCGAGGAGGAGCGGAAGTTGTCGGAGCCGGTCTTCATGATCAAGCGGTAGACGCCGACCGTCGCGGGGTTGCGGCGCAGGACGTCGGTGGCGATGAAGTCCTTGCGGGTGGTGTTGGCCGCGACGATGGCGCTGATGAGGTTCTGCGGGACGTCGGTGTAGTTGGCC
>JAYTHM010000408.1:0-3784 GCA_043732645.1 Frankiales bacterium | reverse complement strand
ACCCAGGCCCTCGGGGTCTGCCTTGCCCTCGTCGCTGGTGAGGTGGCTGATGACGGCCCGCAGGTCTTTACACTCCTGCAGCGGCAATCCCGCCTTGTGGGCGAAGTGGAAGACCGGCCCCAGGCTAGGCTGCTCTCCTGCCTCTCGTTGAGCCCCAGGACCTTGCTGAGCAGAAGCGGGCCGAAGCTGGTCATGGTCGCGCGCACGGGTACGCCGGTGCCGCCCTGCCCGCCGAGGTTGAGGAACTCCACCGGGAAGCCCTTGGGCTGCCAGCCGGTGGCCGTGTCCGTGGCTCGCTTGGCGATCCGGTCGCTCGGCACACCCGGGGCGGCCATGCCGGACACATCCCCCTTGATTTCGGCGAGGAACACCGCGATGCCGTTGTCGGACAGCTGCTCAGCGATCAGTTGCAGCGTCTTTGTCTTGCCCGTGCCGGTCGCCCCGGCCACCAGCCCGTGCCGGTTCAGCATCGACAGCGGCATCCGGATCCGGGCCTCCGGATGCGCCTCGTTGTCGAGGACAAGGGCGCCGAGCTCCAGTGCCGGTCCGTCGAACGCGTAGGCCTTGCCCAGGGAGTCTGCGACGTCGCTCAAGATGTGAGATTTTCGAGGACCGGCGCTGCCCTGGGCCACAGTTCCGCCGTATTCGTCCTTGCTGCTTGGGGGTTGCTCGTAGGGTGGGGGCGTGACTGAGCGCCTAGTGTGGATCGACTGCGAGATGACCGGGCTCGAGCTCGGGTCCGACCTTCTCATCGAGGTGGCCGCGCTGGTGACCGACTCCGAGCTCAACGTGCTTGGGGAAGGGGTCGACGTCGTGATCGGCGCGACCTCCGCGCAGCTCGCCCGGATGCCCGACGTGGTGCGCGAGATGCACGCCAGCTCTGGCCTCACCGACGAGGTCCTTGCCGCCACGGTGACGGTGCGCGAGGCCGAAGAGCAGGTGCTCGCCTACCTGCGGGAGTTCGTCGAGCCAGGCAAGGCGCCGCTGTGTGGCAACTCGATCGGCACGGATCGGGGTTTCCTGGCACGTGACATGACCGAGCTCGATGGCTTCTTGCACTACCGGATGGTCGACGTCTCGTCGGTGAAGGAGCTGGCCCGCCGCTGGTACCCCCGTGCCTACTTCAACTCCCCCAAGAAGGCCGGCGGCCACCGCGCCCTCGCGGACATCCTCGAGTCCGTCAAGGAGCTGCGCTACTACCGCTCGGTGATCTTCGTCCCCCAGCCCGGTCCGACCTCCGCCGAGGCCACCGCCGCTGCGGCGGCGCTCACCCCACCAATCCTGCCTGACTCCTAGCTACGGTGGACGCCCGGGCGGAGGCACACCGGCGCGCGTTCGCCCTCGTTGAGGCCGTCCAGGGCCAGGACCACTCCCGTGCCGCCCTCGCGCTCGCCCAGAGGCTGCCGGCCGGCCGGACACGCTGTTCATCCTGGCCACCGCACGCGCGGTCTATGCCGTCGTCCGTCCTCAGGCCCGGGTAGACCCGGCAGACCTCGTCGCGAGCCTGCTCGCCACAGCCTCCGAAGGTGCCGGCCAGGCGATCGCCCTGCTCGACGCCGACGACCTGCCCGGGAGGGCGCGCTGCCTCGCCTGGGTCATCTGCGCCACGGCCCTCAACACGCTGCGTCTGTGGGAGCTCGTCGATGAGCTGTACGCCCGAGCCCTGTCCCTCGGTGACGTCGCACGCGAAGCCGGCCAGCGGGCCGCGGTGGCCACCAACCGGGTCCCTATCGGTCTCGAGTGGGGACTCGCCCTGTTTGAGCACGACGGCGACGAGGGTGCCGCGGAGCGGCTTGCCGTTGCCGAGGCCGGCGTCGAGCTGGCCCTCGCTGAGGACCTCCGGCCGTTGTGGCAACACGATGTCGAGGCTGTCGCGGACCTGGTCCTGCCACTCGACGGCCGCCGGCTGACCGAACACAGGGCAGCCCTCCTCGCCCAGGGGGATGTCGAGGTCCGTCCCTACCTGGACGCCGTCGTCGCCCTGGTCGCAGCGCAGGAGGGCTCGACCCAGAAGGCACTGGCCGACCTGTCCCAGCAGCCCGCGTCCTCCAGCGCCCGCCGGTTCCCGCGCTGGGTCCGCGCACAGGTCCTCGCTCACAGCGACCCCTCCCCCGCTGTGCTGGCCCAGCGGGAGCACAGCGCCCTGGTCACCTCGATGCTGTGGGCGTCACGTTCTGCCGTCCTAAGCGCCTCGACCACTTCCAGGCCGTCAACGACCGCTTCGGTCCCGCCAACGGTGACGAGGTCCTACGCCAGATCGGGGTCCTCGTGCGCCGGACGATCCGACCGGGCGACCTCGCGATGCGCCAGGGCGGCAACGAGTTCGCGATCGTGCTCCCGGCCGACGACCTCGATGGAGACCGGCTGCTCGAGCGCCTCACCGCCCTCACCGTGGTCGTGGGCGCGGCCGACTGGGACGAGATGGCCCCAGGTCTGGTCGTCACCCTCAGCGTGGGGGGGTGGCCTTGGCCTCCGGTGCCGCCGCCCACGAGCTCGGCTCGGTGCTCTACACCGCCCTACGCCGCTACCGACAATGCGCTTTACCGCGCGAAGCGAGAGCGCGGCGGACCTGCGCTCGTGCTCACCGCAACGCCGGCGACACCCGGGGTCGGTGACCGCTAGACTTCACGTCGCACCAGTGGTGGGTGTAGCTCAGCTGGTAGAGCACCGGGTTGTGATCCCGGTTGTCGCGGGTTCGAGCCCCGTCACTCACCCCACGAAAGCCGCAGGTCAGGGCCCTTTTCGGGTCCCTGACCGGGTTCCCGGGCCCCCCGTTTCAAGATCATGCAGCCATGGGGCAAAGGACTGGTGGACCCATCGGTCTCGGCGCAGTTTGCCGCAATGACCGCCAGCCGTCTACCGCTTTCGAACACCGCGCGAGCCACAGTGACGTGGCCGCACAACCGCCGAGAACGCCGGCTTCGGCGGCAGTCGATAGCCGCCTCTTCACCTCGGGAGCGCGAGAAAAACGCCGCTTCGGCATGCGGCAATGGCAGTGATCGTCATGCAAGAACGGCCCTACTCGTGGGCCGGTGGTTCCGCTCACCGCGTCACGGTCAGTCGTTGCTCTTGTCAAGATATTTAGAGAGCGTCACCTTGTCTTGACCCAGTCGCTTGACGTGCTACCCCAGCTGCTTGGACGCCGCCTATTGTCAGGACGCAACTGCTCGGTTCGGAGGAGATCGAGGCCTCGTCAAGAGGTTACCGAACAAGCCGAGCAGGAGCGTCGCCTGCTCGCTGAAGTTGGTGGCCGCGAAGGGCTTCTCTGTGCCCTTCAACGCGATTGTCAGCCGGTACAGCGACTTCGCGGTCTGCAGGCTGATGAGGTAGCAGCCCGCACGTGCCACACCAACCTCGCTGACTAAGGCTGCTACCCGGGAGTTGTCCCCCGGGTAAGGGCACGGAACTGTTGAAGGCTTTCGTGACGCTGCAGGGGTCGTTGCGGGCCGGACGGTGTAGTTCCATTCGCCGTGGAATGTGTCGGGCGTGCTGTGGGGTGCGATGGTTGCCATGTGGGCGTCGGTGATTTTGATGCAGCGGGGGTAGCTTCCGGGGTCGGCTTCGGCGTGGACGGTCAGGCCGGTGCTGGTTGTCGTCGCACCGATGAGCTTGACGATGACTTCGTGGCTGGTCAGGGGTCGGCCGCGCCAGTTGCTGGTGATCGCTGAAAACAGCCGGTGTTCGGTCTTGTTCCACTTCGAGGTGCCAGGCGGGTAGTGGCAGACCGTGATGGCCAGGCCGGTTTGGGTCGCGAGGGCGGCGCGTTCGGTCTTCCAGAGCCGGA
>JAYTHM010000407.1:0-3801 GCA_043732645.1 Frankiales bacterium | reverse complement strand
TCGGTCGTCCTGTGCACCCGCTACCGCGAAGAGCTTCTGCGTACGGCGCTGGCATAGGTGATCGCCGCCCCCGGCCCGGGCTCCACTCGACATCGACGGTCTGCTCTCGGGGTGGGGCTCCGCGCGGAACACCGTTGGCGGTAGGCACTGACGGGCAGGTCATGGTCCGTGTGGCCGACCGGCAGGCTCGGCGTGCCCCCACGTGCATGCCTCAATGGTGTACTGGCCAGGTCCCGAAGTGACCCATCCCTTAGGGATGCACGTCGCCCCGGGGTCCCGTTGGATGCCATCCCGGCGAGCTGTTGTGCGTTTCGGTACCCTATCCCCACGGTCGAGAGGCGCTGCGACGGGTGCAAACCCGCCACGCTCGTCCGCAGGGACGAGATCAAGGGTGCCTCCGAGTTCGGAGGCTCACATGTGGGAACCGCAGATTCGCCCTGATGCGACAAAGGCGCTCCGGGCGCTCCTGCTCGAGCGGATCCTGATCCTCGACGGTGCCATGGGCACGATGATCCAGCGGCACACCTTCAGCGAGTCGGAGTACCGCGGCGAGCGCTTTGCCGACTGGGACAGCGACCTGCAGGGCAACAACGACCTCCTCACCCTGACGCAGCCCAAGACCATCAGTTCGATCCACCGCGCCTACCTCGAGGCCGGTGCCGACCTGGTCGAAACCAACACCTTCAACGCCCAGCGCATCTCGCTCGCCGACTACAACATGGTCGACCTCGCGTACGAGCTGAACTACGAGTCGGCGCGGCTGGCCCGTGTGCAGTGCGACGAGATCACCGCCTCCGACCCGACGCGGCCGCGGTACGTCGCCGGCGCGCTCGGCCCTACGAACCGAACCGCGTCGATCTCACCCGATGTGAACGACCCCGGCGCGCGCAACGTCACCTACGAGGAACTCGTCGCGGCCTACCTCGAGCAGGCTGGCGGTCTTGTCGACGGTGGCGCCGACCTGCTGCTCATCGAGACCATCTTCGACACCCTCAACGCCAAGGCGGCGATCTTCGCCGTCGAGACCCTCTTCGAGGCGCGCGGCCGTCGCTGGCCGGTGATGATCTCGGGCACCATCACGGACGCCTCCGGGCGCACCCTGTCCGGCCAGGTGACGGAGGCGTTCTGGAACTCCGTCCGGCACGCCCGCCCGCTGCTGGTAGGTCTGAACTGCGCCCTCGGCGCCGACGAGATGCGCCCGTACCTCGCTGAGCTGGCACGGGTCAGTGACTGCTTCGTGTCCTGCTACCCCAATGCAGGTCTGCCCAACGCGTTCGGGGAGTACGACGAGGCGCCCGAGCAGACCGCCGCCATCGTGCGCGAGTTCGCCACCAGTGGTCTGCTCAACCTGCTCGGTGGCTGCTGTGGCACCACCCCTGCCCACATCGAGGCGATGTCCAAGGTCGTCGCCGGGACCACACCGCGGGTGCCCTCAAAGTTGACGGCGGCCTGCCGGCTGTCCGGCCTCGAGCCGGTGACGATCCTGCCGGAGTCGCTGTTCGTGAATGTAGGCGAACGTACCAACATCACCGGCTCTGCGCGCTTTCGGAACCTGATCCGCGACGGCGACTACAGCGCTGCATTGTCGGTGGCCCGCCAGCAGGTGGAGAGCGGCGCGCAGGTCATCGACATCAACATGGACGAGGGCATGATCGACGGCGTCGCGGCGATGGACCGCTTCGTCAAGCTCCTCGCCAGCGAGCCCGACATCAGCCGGGTCCCGCTGATGATCGACTCCAGCAAGTTCGAGGTCATCGAGGCTGGGCTGCGCTGCGTGCAGGGCAAGCCGATCGTCAACTCGATCTCCATGAAGGAGGGCGAGGAGAAGTTCCGCCGAGAGGCGACACTGTGCCGTAAGTACGGGGCGGCCGTCGTCGTCATGGCCTTTGACGAGCAGGGCCAGGCCGACAACCTCGAGCGACGCAAGACGATCTGCAGGCGGGCCTACAACATCCTCGTCGACGAGGTCGGCTTCCCCGCCGAGGACATCATCTTCGACCCGAACGTGTTTGCCGTCGCGACCGGCATCGAAGAGCACGCCAACTACGGCGTCGACTTCATCGAGGCCACGCGATGGATCAAGCAGAACCTTCCGGGAGCGATGGTGTCCGGCGGCGTCTCGAACGTCTCGTTCTCCTTCCGAGGCAACAACGCGGTGCGCGAGGCCATCCACTCCGTGTTCTTGTTCCACGCCATCGCGGCCGGCATGGACATGGGCATCGTCAACGCCGGTGCCCTGGTCGTCTACGACAGCATCGACGAGCGGCTGCGCGAGCGGATCGAGGACGTGATCCTCAACCGCCGTCCCGACTCGACCGAGCGCCTCCTGGAGATCGCGGCCGAGTTCGCGGGTGACGGCATGAAGGCCGAAGCCGTCAACGACCAGTGGCGTGAGCTACCCGTCGAGGAGCGCATCACCCACGCCTTGGTGAAGGGGATCGACGACTACGCCGAGACCGACACCGAGGAGCTGAGGGCTCTTATCGAAGCCCGTGGCGGCCAGCCGATCGAGGTCATCGAAGGCCCTCTGATGGCCGGCATGAACGTCGTCGGTGACCTGTTTGGCGCGGGCAGGATGTTCCTGCCGCAGGTGGTGAAGTCAGCCCGCGTCATGAAGAAGGCCGTGGCCTACCTGATCCCGTTCATCGAGGCGGGCAAGTCCCCCGAGGATGCCAGCCGCAGCAATGGCCTCGTCATCATGGCGACCGTCAAGGGCGATGTTCACGACATCGGGAAGAACATCGTCGGCGTCGTCCTGCAGTGCAACAACTACGACGTCATCGACCTCGGGGTCATGGTTCCGGCGCAGAAGATCCTCGACGCGGCGAAAGAGCACGACGCCGACATCATCGGGCTGTCCGGCCTCATCACGCCGTCCCTCGACGAGATGGTGAACTTCGCCTCGGAGATGGAGCGGCAGGGCCTCACCATCCCGCTGATGATCGGTGGTGCCACCACGTCCCGGGCGCACACCGCGGTCAAGGTCGACAAGAAGTACCACGGTCCGGTCGTCTGGGTGAAGGACGCCTCGCGTTCCGTCCCGGTCGTCGCCGCGCTGCTGTCCGACGACCAGCGCCCCAAGCTGTTGGCCGACCTGCAGGAGGACTACGACTCCTTGCGCGAACGCTATGCCGCCCGCAGCGAGGCGAAGGTCATTTTGTCGATCGACAAGGCCCGTGCCAACCGCGCCCCGGTCGACTGGGACGGCTACGTGCCGCCCAAGCCGGCTCACCTCGGTGTCCGCGTTCTCGACGACTACGACCTCGCCGAGCTGCGGCCGTACATCGACTGGCAGCCGTTCTTCAACGCCTGGGAGTTCAAAGGACGCTTCCCCGACATCCTCAACAACCCGGCCTCTGGCGAAGCCGCCCGCAAGCTGTACGAGGATGGCCAGCAGATGCTGGACCGCCTCATAGAACAGAAGTGGCTGAAGGCCTCCGGGGTCATGGGCCTGTTCCCGGCCAACGTCGTCGACGCCGATGACATCGAGGTCTACACCGACGGCAGCCGGAGGCAGGTGCAGTGCACCCTGCGTCAGGTCCGGCAGCAGACCGAGCACCGCCTCGGCATCCCGCACCGCTCCCTCGCCGACTTCATCGCCCCCCAGGAAACCGGGCTGGAGGACTATGTCGGAGCCTTCGCGGTGACCGCCGGTCTCGGCAGCGCGGAGAAGGTCAAGGAGTTCAAGGACGCCCTCGACGACTACAACGCGATCCTGCTTGAGTCCCTGGCCGACCGGCTGGCCGAGGCCTTCGCCGAGCGCCTGCACGAGCGGGTGCGCACGCAGTTCTGGGGCTACTC
>JAYTHM010000406.1:0-12109 GCA_043732645.1 Frankiales bacterium | reverse complement strand
TCGTGCGCCTCGTGCGCGGTGCCCTCGGCGACGAAGGGGAGTGACGGGAATGGCACGAGTGGTCTGGGCATGTTGGGACGGGGGCGGCAACCTCCCGCCCTCGCTCGGGATCGCGGCCGAGCTGCAACGCAGGGGGCACGACGTGTCGTTCCACGGCCGGCCGGACATGGTCGACCGGGCCCGGGCGGCAGGCGTCGCCGCGACCGCACTCCTGAGCGCCCGCGACGACTTCGAGCGCTACTCGTTCCACCCCCTGCCGACCGTGTTCGGTTTCACCGGGTCACCGGGCGTGGGTCGCGAGCTGGTCCAGGTGGCCGCGGCAGAGAAGCCGGACGTGCTCGTGGTCGACGCGATGTTCGCCACGGCGCTCGACGCCGCCAGCCAGATTGACGCACCGAGCATCGTCATCGTGCACACCTTCGCCAATCGCCTGCGTGAGATGTGGCTGCGCGGCTTCGCCATGCAGAGCGAATCCCGGGTCAAGGCAGGCTATGACCCGTTTCCAGGCCTCGACGTGCTGTGGGGTGAGCGGGACCTCGTGCACGTGAACGCCCTCGCCGCACTCGACGGCCCGACGCCGGACGGTGCGGTGCCGGTGCGCCACCCAGCCCCTGTGCTCGCAGCTGAGAAGCGGGCGACTCCGGTGAAGCTGCCGTGGTCGGGCGACGACCCCACGCCGCTCGTGCTGCTCAGCCTCAGCACGGTTCCGGAGCCGCGCGACGCTGCGGCGCTGCAGACGGCCCTCGACGCACTGGCCCAGCGACCGGTGCACGTGGTGGCGACTACGGGACAGGTCGTCGGCGTTGATGAGCTCGCGGTCCCGAGCAACGCCTACGTGGTCCCGTTCGCGGATCACGACCAGCTGCTTCGCCGTGCCGCGCTGGTGGTTGGCCATGGCGGCCACGGGACCACCATGCGCACGTTGCGCGCAGGAGTTCCGATCGTCGTGATTCCGGCAACCGGCGCGGACTAGGCCGGGATGGCCGCGTTCGTGCAGTCAACGGGCCTCGGCATCGGGCTGGAACGAGGCTCGGACGCGGCCGCGATCGGCTCGGCGGCCGTCGAGGTGCTAGGCGAATTTGTTTACCGTAGCCGGGCTGCAGAAGTTGCCGAACTGTTCGTCGGGCTGGACAGTGCGCTCTCGGGGGCAGCTGCCGTGGAGTCGTTGCTGCTCTGAGCGCAGCCCTAGTTGTGATAGCCGTCGCTCACGGTGGGGCCAGGATGGGCGACGTTCGGCGCCCGGCGCGACGTTGCCTGCCGTCCCGTGCAACCCGCCACACCCGCTAAGGTCCAGGACCGCCCGATGTGCCTACCTGTTCACTTTCGCTCAGAGATCTTCAGCAGCCTGGCCAGGCTGTGGGTTAGGCGGCTAGCGGATCGCTCTTGATGTGCCTGCCCACGGTTTCCGTGTGGTTCTTTATCGGAGTGCGTTCCGCTGGTCGCCGTTGACGGGAAGTGGCTCGAGAGGGGTCTGCGTCGCCCGAGGTAGGCATGCCCTCCCGTCGTCCCTTCGATGACAGGAGAGCGGCAATGACAGCTGTGGTGATTGGTGTTGATCCGGCGAAGCGGTCGAACACGATCGAGGTGGTCGACTCGAACGAGATCGTGTTGGTCACGGCCCGGTTCGACAACAACAACGTCGACTACCGGCGGATGCGCGCGTTGGTGAAGCGGTGGCCGGGTCTGGGCGGTTGAGGGTGCGACCGTTGTCGGGCTCACCCTGGCCCAGCGACTCGTCGTGGACGGCGAGCGGGTAGTAGATGTCCCTCGAAGTCTTCGACCCGGGTGCGGGCGATCGACACCGGTCATGGTCGCAAGAACGACCCGACCGATGCCCACGCCGTCGCGGTCGTGGGTCTGCGCACCACGGGTCTGCGTGAGGTCGTCGTCGATGACGAGGCGATCGAGATGCGGTTGCTGTCCGAGCGTCGCCGGGACTTGGTCCGGTCACCCAGGCGCTGAACCGGTTGCACCAGGTCCTGATGGAACTAATTCCTGGTGGTGGGAAACGGAGTCTGACCGCGGCCAAGGCCAAGGTGCTGATCGCGACGGTCCGGCCCCGCGCTGTCGCGGGCAAAGCGCGCCGGCAGCTCGCGGTCGACCTGATCGACGACGTGAGCGTGTTTGACCGCAAGATCAAGGCCGTCCACGAACGCATCGTCGAGGCCGTGAAGGCCAGCGCAACCACCCTGACCAACATCGTCGGGGTCGGCCCGGTCACCGCCGCCGTGATCCTCGGCGAGGTCGGCGACGTCGCCCGGTTCGCCACCGCCGACCACTTCGCCAGCTACACCGGCACCGCACCCCTGGAGGTCTCCAGCGGCGAGGTCGTCCGGCACCGGCTGTCCCGAGCAGGGAACCGGCGACTGAACTCAGCGCTGCACGTCATCGCCTTGTCGAACAAGCGCTACGACCCTCGAGGGATGTTGTAGTGCGCCTCGCTGAGCTCGGCCTCTGGCATTCGAGTGTGGGGTCTGACAGGCTCGGAAGCATGGACGAGGTCTCCGCTGAGTTGCTCAGGTTGGCCTGGCAGAGCGTGGGTTCTTGGCGAGCCGACAACGTCTCGAACCTGCCTGCGGCTAGCCGGCTTGTCGATGCTGGCGCCGAACCGGCCGACGTGGCGACCGCCATGAACGCCGCAGGGTATGGGGCGGCGTTCTCAATGATGCACATGCTCGATGAGCGAGGCGACCCGAACGGCGAGCCAAGGCGGGACTGGTGGGTACTGGTCGACCCAGCGTCGGGGACGCCCATAAGCGCACTCCACGAGGAGTTCCTGATGGCCGACCCTTCAGGCAACGAGGGCAGCGATCTGTTCACGTATGACGCTCCGAAGTGCCGCCGACTCGGTACGCCGCTTCCGGAGCGACCGGACTGCGGGCTACTCGCCGCCCTCGGGCGTCGCATGCACGCGTCGCGGAACTAGCCGACCGGGCTCGGCGCATAGATTTCGACCTGCGCCTCACTCAACGAATCGACCACGCCGCCCGGCAAATTCCGGGCCTTCCCACGCCAGGAGACCCGGGTGCTCTACACGGTCCTGCGCCGCCTGCTCGGAGCGGTGTTTCGTCTGATGTGGCGACCCGTCGTCGAGGGCGTCGAGCACGTGCCCATCACCGGTCCGGTGATTCTCGCTAGCAACCACCTCTCGTTCATCGACAGCATCGTGATCCCGCTGGCGGTCCCGCACCGGCGGGTCACCTTCCTGGCCAAGGCCGAGTACTTCACCGGCGGGGGGCTGCCGGGCCTGCCGCGCCGCTTCTTTTTCCGTACGATGGGCGCCGTCCCGCTGCAGCGCGGCGAGCAGACCGAAGCCGAGGCAGCGCTGCGCCTCGCGGTCGAGGTGCTCGGTGGCGGGCTAGCGCTCGGCATCTACCCCGAGGGGACCCGCTCACGCGACGGTCGCCTCTACCGGGGCCGTACCGGGGCCGGTTGGGTGGCGCTCGCCTCCGGTGCAGCCGTTGTGCCCGTCGGGCTCAGTGGCACCGACCGGGTGCAGCCCGTCGGTGCGCGGTTCCCCCGGCCGGCCCCCGTGCGCATCCGCTTCGGCGCGCCTCTGCTGCCCTCGTCCTACGCCGGGCTGCGACCGGCACTCGCCCGGCGGGCGCTCACGGACGACGTGATGGACGAGATCGCCCGCCTGAGCGGACAGGAGCGCTCGCCGGACTACAACAGCCCGCCTACCTGAACTGCCCCGACTCACTCCCGGCCCGCCCACCGCAGACCCGCTCCGCGGCAGAAGCGGACGTAGGACGCGACGCTGGGCAGAGGCGGTCCGGCATCGCTGGGGTTCGATATGTCCACCTCCGAAGCTGCCGGGACTGCGTCAGTCCTGGATCGACTGGTAGACGACCGCCCGAAAATCGGCCTCGGGCAGGTCGAAGCCGACCATGTGCTGCGTCATGAGGACACCGACAACTTCCTCGACCGGGTCGACCCAGAAGTAGGTCTTCGCTGCACCGGACCAGCCGAACTCGCCGGGCGAGCCGGCCAGCGCGCTCTGGCCGATGTCCATCGCGACGCGGGAACCCAAGCCGAACCCGTAGCCCGGCGTCGGCACGCCGGCGAGGGCCCACGGCAGCAGCGCCGGTGCGAGGTGGTTGGTGTGCATCAGCTCGAGCGTCTTACGGCCCAGGATGCGCGTGCCGTCCTGCGCTTTGCCAGTGAGCAGCATGTTCGCGAAGCCCAGGTAGTCGCTGGCTGTGCCGAACAGGCCGTGGCCGCCGCGCTGGAAGACCTCCGGCGCGTCGCTCGGGTAGGTCGACTCCACCTCCCGGCGGGCGAGGTCGCCGGTGGCGAAGGCGACCGCCAGCTTGCTGAAGGTCATGTCCTTGCTGACGAGGTCCGGCAGGCCGTACATGGCTGCGAGGCGGCCGCGTTCTGACTCGGGCACGCCGAAGGCCGTGTCGGTCATGCCGAGCGGCCCGAACAGGCGTTCTTGGAGGAACTCCCCGAGCTTGCGGCCCGAGATCACCTCGATGAGGCGTGCCGCAACGTCGATGCCGACGCTGTAGTGCCACTGCGTGCCTGGCACGAAGGCGAGCGGGATCGTTGCAAGCTCATCGACGAACTGTTCGAGCGTTCGTGTCGGGTCGTTCCCGATCCGCTTCTCGCGGTACTGCTCGGCGACCGGGAAGTCCTCCAGGAAGTCGTACGTGAGCCCGCTAGTGTGGCTCATCAGGTCGCGGACCTGCATCGGGCGCAGCAGCGACTGATCTGTGAGCGTCCCACCCGGCCCTGCGATCTTCGTCGCCCCGAACGCCGGAATCCATTTGGCAACCGGGTCGACGAGCTGGAACCTTCCCTCCTCGAACAGCGTCATCAGTGCGGTGCAGATGATGGGCTTGGTCATGGAGTACAAGCGGTAGATCGTGTCCTGCGCCAGAGGCACCTCGGCCTCGCGGTCCTGCCAGCCAATCCGTCCGGCGTGGACGAGCCGGCCGCGGCGGGACACCAGGGTCGTGAACCCGGGATAGCCCCGCTCGTCGACGTACTTCTGCAGCGCGGGCCCGATCCGCTCCAGGCGACTGGCGTTCATCCCGACCGACTCCGGGGAGGTGAGCTGAGGTCCGACCTGAGTCATCGACGAGCTCCTCTAATCGCGACAGGCGGCGACCATACCCCGGTGCCGCCTCCGCATCCCGCGGTCGCTGCATCCCGCCCCGGATCGTGCGGCATCCGGTGGTGCACGCCAACCCGATCCGGCCGACGCTCGCCAACCAGCGCGAGCAGCGCCGCACCGTCGACCTGCAACACGGCGACACGCTACGCGGCAGAAGCGGATGTCATGGCAGTGTTCATCCGGTAGGCGGAGGCTTCGTCCCTGGCGGACCACCCATTTGGTCGATGGCAATAGAAAGTTCAGACACGCCAGGGTTGCGTCGGCTCGCCGCGCCTGCCTCGAGCCGCGGGCGCGGCCTCGCCGGTCGCACTCTCACCGGCGGCATAACTGCGGCTGCGGAGCTGGATGTAGCCGCCTTCATGCTGGCCGGTTGCGTGGTGCGTGTAGTGGATGACGGGGTGCCCGGAGTCGGGCTCGAACTGCCCGTGCACCGTCACCGTATCGCCGACCTGAACCGGAGCCCGGTCGGCGAGCGCGAGGTTGTGATCGATCTCGACCCGCACGCCGTCGGCCAGCAGCACGAACCGCTCGTGTGGCCCCCTCGGGCCGTGGCCGTCGGGCAGCACCTGCTGCACCGTGCCGGTCACGGTGACCTCGCGCGGATGGCCGGCTCGTACGACGTTGGCGAAGCTGCCGGTTGCCGTCGATGATCCGCAGCTGGGCAGCAACAAGGAGAGCAGCAGGACCGCGTGTCGTTTCACCGGCCCAGTCTCCCGGGACGAGCTCGACTGGGCGAACCGGGATAACCGAGGGTGCGACGGACCAGAGTGAAGCGCTCCAGAGTTGTGCGCGCAGCAAGGGCGCGGGGGTACCGATGACGGCAGCTACCGACTGTGCACCCAGGCGAGGCACATGTCGCCAGGAGTCGCCGTCAGCGGCAGATGAGGATGTTTCCAGCGCAGCCTCGGCGCGTGTCTGCTTCACTCGCAACCGCTCCAGCGAACAACAGACGGGAGCGCTAGCCTTAGCCGCCAAAGGCGACATGGGGAGATGAGGCCTTTGGGGAATGGCCTGTAGCCGTTGCACGACGTCGGGTTGGACGTGGAGTTGTCCTCATGCGAGCTGCTGAGCTGACCTCTGGGCGTCAAGGTAGCGTGGGATCACGGCCCGTGCGATGCATCGGCATTTTCGTTTGCAGCCTTGCCTTTACCGCTTGTTCGAGCCAAAGCGTCGCGCCCGTCGCTCGGTCGACTACGCCCAGAGCTGCGGCGCAGTCAGCGATGCCCCGGCCCACAACGACGAGCCCGTCGGCAAAGCCCAGCCCGTCCCGTCGGCAGACCGTCTCGGGCGCTCAGGCTTTGGGAGCAAGCAAGACAGTGGTTCGTGGCAAGCACGGCCTTACGATATTTCGCCTGACTCTGCCCGTCTTCTCGGGGCCAGGGGCTGACCGCGTTAACGCCCGCATCCGACGCTCGGCATACCAGGGCGTGACCGGGAATGGTGGGGCTTCCGACGTCGTCAGCGAGGTCGACGCAGCGGGCGTCGTCACCGTCAACGACGACCGTACGGTCCAGGTGCGCCTGCCGTTCGTCTACTACGCGCAGGGCGCTGCTCATCCGACCGACAGCGTGAGCACCGTGGCCCTGCAGCGCGTGGACGGGCGGCCGCTGCTGCTGCCTGACGTCTTCAGCGACCTGACACACGGGCTCGCAGTGGCGCTGCGTCACGCCACTCAGGTAGCGGCCATGCAGGGGCAGGACGACCCATCGCACTTACTCACGACGAAGGCCTCCGACTGGGCGAACTGGCAATCAGGACCGACTGGCATGACCTTCTACTTCGACGACGGCGCCGCCGGCAGTCATGCGAGGGGCCTACGCATGATCGAGGTTCCCTGGACGCTGTTGCGCGCCTATGTCCGAGACGACTCCTACGCACTACTTGGTCCCCGCTGAGCTGAGTGCCCGCCTCGCGGTCTGCGACAGTGCCGCTCGCGGGCTCAGCTTTCGATGAGCATGACGAGGGTGTCCGGGCGGACACCGTCATGCTTCATTGCCTCGGCTCCAGCGGAGCTCTGCAGTATTGCCTGGAACTCAGCCATATCCGAGATGGTCATGCTCAGTCCTGCTGAGGATCTCTGAACTTTCCCTAGTTTTGATCACTGAATTTTCCTACCCCTTGAGCGGCGTGGCGGTCCTGTGGGTCCATCCGCTGGGAGGGGGCTCCCCGCATGTTGACGGTGTCTAAGCCGGTCAGCAGGAGGAGCCCCCACCGCATGTTGTCAAGGAGTGAAGACGTGGAAGCAGTTGCCCTGTACAACAGGGGGTGGTCGATCTCGGCAATCGCCGGTCACCTCAATCGGGACCCCAAGACGATCCGGGCGTATGTGAAGGGGGACCGGGTTGCTGGGGTCCGTAAGCCGGCGGGGCCTGACCCGTTGGAGCCGTTCGCTGGCTACGTGAAGGCAAGGTTCCTCGATGACTCACATGTCTGGGCGACCGCGCTGTTTGACGAGCTGGGCTATTCGTGTGGGCCTCCAGGGTCCAGGGGGTCGGAGTAATGCAGCGGACGGTACGACCCCGAGCAGCCTCGGCGGCCGCTTCTCTACAGTCCCAGGTAGGTGCGAAGGTGCCCCTCGATGCGGTCTAATTCGCCGAGTGTCAGGCGCCCGCGATGTGCCAGGGCGTTGAGACGCGCCACCGGCTGCAGGGCCGTGATGTCCGCGAACGACTCGTCGTATCGCGTGAGGCCGGCGTCAGCCTCAAGCGCGATGTGGCTCTGGTCTGGTCCGCGTGTGCCGGTGATCGGGATGACGGCAACGTGCCCGAGGCGAGCATTGATGGCGTTCGCGCTCATCACCAGTGCTGGGTGCTCACCGAAGTCCGGAAAATCGACATCCCAGACTTCACCCCGCAGGGGTTTTGGCAGGCCCATCAAGCTCAGCTAGTCCGAACGGCAACTGTTGGCTGTCCCCGCACGCCAATGGGTAACGGAGCCGGCTCGGACCCGTAAAACTCCTCAACGCTGTGCGCCATGCGCTCCTCGGCGGCACGACGATGCAAGAGCAGCAGCGCTTCCTTGACGATGTCGGTGCGTCCGTCGATCCCCAGAAACTGGGCGTCTTGGCGCAGCTGCATCGCGAGGTCGTGTCCGATCCGTGCCTGCCAAACTTCAGTCTTGCTTGTCACTGCTCCCATGTGTATGTATATGGTCGTACAGCTTCCTCGAGGTCAAGCTGACTGAGACTCCGCCCCGGGTGGTTCCGCCCTCATTGCCGCGCCAGGCCTCACGCTGTTCCTAGTCCCGGCTCCAGAGGGCTTGTGACCTCGGGACGACCGAGGCTAGGCGGCTGCGACCGTCAGCCGCCGAGGTAAGCGGCGCCCCCCACCGCATCTACGAGAGCATTGCGAATCGAGATTGCTCTCGGAGATGCGTTGGTTGACGCCTGGCTCCCCACGCTGAAGCAACGCATCTAGGAGAGCACTCTCAGCCGAAAATGCTCTCCGAGATGCGTTGGGGGAGCGGCTGCGTCAGCCGCCGAAGTAAGCGGCTACTTGGTCTTGATTGCTTGAGCGAACCGATGTGCGCAACGCTGCGTCTCATGTCGGTGAAGACACTTCTGGCAAGCACGCTGCTCATCTCGTTCGTGGCAGCAGGCACTTCATGCAGCAGCCCACGAGGCATAGGCACCGTTGCTGGCGACCTTCCGCTCTGTTAAGGGCCTGGCCAGAACTTGAACCTCGTACCGAAGCTGACCATCACTGCCACCCAGGGTGGTCGGGTTGCCGCTCGCAAGGACTTCGTCACCAACGACCGGCAGCACGGGTTCTCCCTCAGGCTCCCGTCCGGGACGTACCAGCTTCGCCTTTCAAAGCTCGCGGCAAAGCTAAGCAAGTCAGCGTCGCGACGAACAGGACGACTCGCGTGTCGTTTCCCGCCGCTGGCTGTCTGTGAACTGATGCTCCGCGTACTGCCGCTGTCGCCGGTCCTGGCGCGACGCTGATAACCGGCATCCTCAACGGTTCGGGACGCAGCGCGAATGCGGCGCGACGAACGACCGTTCTTGGTTGCAGGCGGGTGGCTCGCGGGCGGCCGTAGACGCCTAGTCATGGTCAGCACTCGCCCACGCGAGGCTGTGGCTCCTCCGCTTGGGCGGCTGTCCGGTTTCCCGGCGCGCCTACTACTGCTCCGGCGATGACGCCGGCGAGGAGGGCGATGGCGGAGGTGGTGGTTCCTGGCTTGGTGGCCATGTTGAAGACCACCGCGAGCGCCAGTCCGGTGCTGGCATGGCTAGCTGTCCATGTGACCCGGTCACGCAGTGCCGCTTGCACCGGTGCTGGCAGGTCACCGGCAGGAGCAGAGGCGAGAAGGGCGTCGAGGCGTTTCGCCCGGGGTGCCAGCACCCCCCCGCCGACCGCGAGAAGCACGACGAGGGCCACGATGGAGGTGAGAACCCATCCGTCCCGGTAGCGGTAGGCGGAATGGTCCAGGTAGAGCAGCCAGGCACCTAGCCCGAACAGGGTGACGACCAGAATCGGGAACAGCGGCTCGATGTGGCGGGGTACCCGACGTAGGGCCTGCGCCTCGACGGTGGTTCGAGAGTGGCGAGTGGCCCATTCGGCGCTGTGGAGTGGGCTGGAAACCCCGATGGCGATGAGCACGACGGCGATATGTAGGAACAGCACGACGTTGACCAGGTGCATGTGAACCTCGAAGATCAGAAGGGGACGGATACGGCGAGCAGCCCAGGAGCGGGCGCACGCCCGGCGAGCGCCCGGCAGAACCCAATGGCGTCGAGTTGCAGGCTCTCGCCACCGGTGCCCCGCGACCATGTGCCACCAGCCGGGCCGCTCAGCGTCAGGCTGTAAGGCGAGCTGTGGCGGGCGGCCCACTCGGAGACGACCTGGGCAACCAGGACTCCGTCGTGATCAGCCGACACGTCCAACTCCTGACCGGTCGCGTCCGCGATGTCGATGCGGTGCATCCAGGTGTCGCGGGTCAGGATGGTGTCGAAGAGGAAGCCGAAGGTCCAATGCTCGATGACAGCATCCGGGTTGCTGTTCACTGGCTGCGCGTCCGGCATTGCCCGATTTCGCATGAGACCGGGGGCTCGGGTCCGCCAGCGGAGCATCCTCGGTGCGAAGGTCTGCAGCCGCTGCGTGATCTGATCGGGAGTCAGCTCCTGTCTGTCAGCGACTTGGCGAGCGGTGAGCGCGTCGATGTACACCTCACCCTTCTTGGCAGCGCGGCTCGCCGGCAGGTGCTGAGCTGCGTTACGACGGACGGAGGAGAACATCTCCGCCATGGCGAGCACGTGGCTGCTGACCGCACGGACATCCCAGGCGGGGCAGGCGGTAGGGGTGCGCCAGTCCGCTGCCTGGAGGGACCTGAGTTGCACCTGGAACCGGTCCAGCTCGGTGGCCGCAAGCCTCATGGAACGCTGGTGATCGAGGGTAGGGCGGCGCGGACCTTTGGTGTCCTCTTGGCGCGTGCGTAGTGCGGTCATGGGTTCCTCCTCGAGCGTGGGCGCGGCAGTCCGACGGCGTCGGCGTACATATCGATGGCTCGGGGCAGCAGGCGGCCCCACCGGTCCCCGCCGGGGTCGTTCGCCAATTGCGCATCAGCGAGACCCCCGACGATCGCCACGAACAGGTCACGCTCGTCCTGCCCCGGCAATCCGGCATCAGCAAGATCCCCGGCCAGCAGGGCAAGCACCTCAACTGCCGGCGCATAGGACTCGGCGTTTGGGACGAAGTCCGCAACGACCCGTTGGTTCATCAACTGGAAGCGGGCGGGGTCAACGACAGCGAACTCGAAGAAGTTGAGTGCCAGCGCCTGCAGACGGGCTCGCGGATCCGCCGGCAGTCTCGGGCGGGCGGCCTGAACCGTCCCCAAGTACTCCGACCAGGCTTCGCCGAACATCGCGTCGATGACCGCGTTCTTGGACGCGAAGTGCGTATAGAGCGACGGAGGCCGCATACCCATGCGCTGAGCGATCTCACGCAGGGTCAACTCTGACAGCGACCGTTCCCGAGCGATCGCCCACGCGTGTTCAAGAATCTCAGCCCGAGTCGACTCACGACGTTCGGCTGCCCTATTACGAATAGGCATAACGACCATGGATTGGAACATGCCATACTGGTGCACCACAGTCAAGGCCCATCCTTCGAGGGACTTTCACTCCCAGACCTACGAACGGCGGCTGCAAAGACAGCTGCCGGGGCTGCACAGGCAGCAGCGTCCACCCGTCGAGAACTGTCGTGCTCACGCCGCTGCCACCCAGCGTGACCGAATCTCACATGTAGGACCTGCCGCTACATGCCCTATTTGGCCATGGCTGGCTCTGGGCTAGTTTTCGCCCCAGTACGTCGTAGCCGTGGCGGACTTAAGGATCGTCATGCTGCCATTGGCGGCGTTGCCCTCGTCGGTGATGCGTTGCAACTTGTCTGGCAGCCGGCCGAACTCACCGGTACCCGCCGCGGCGGCGAAAGTGTCCATGTCGCCGTACGAACTAGCGCCGTACAAGGTGTGGAAGCGTCCGCTCGTCTTGTCGCTGGACTGCACGGCCGCGTACGTCCCGATGTAGTCGATGCCGACCGGCGTAGCCGCGCGCAGTGCGCTCTCGTTGGAAGCCAGCCACTTCACGAAGTCGTTCGTCTTGTTTTCCTTGAGGTCGTACCCGCTGTCCCAGATGAAGTTGTTCATGGTTCCTCCCCGCGGCGCGCCGGCTACGTGCGCACTCGGGACCGTCTCACTCCTCGCCGGCGGTGTTGTCACCCACCGCCGCTCCAAAAGCGCCCTACTGAACGTGACCCGGAGGACGACGCCGTGTTGGTGTCAGGCTATGAGTAGCCAAGATTATTTTTGAGGCAAGTGAGGTGGCGTTTCCTCATTAGGGCGCGCGCGTAAATAATCTGGGCGGTGGAGTTACATTCGTGTGGTTCGGGATTTCAGGGTGTAGTTCCAGTCTCCGTGGAATGCGTCGGGCTTGAGTTGTGGGGCGAGCGCGTCCATTTCCTGCTTGGTGATCTTGATGCCGCGTGGGTA